>NZ_JAMYSZ010000011.1:0-207950 GCF_040322215.1 Mesorhizobium sp. M0184 | reverse complement strand
GCCTGATCAGACCAGATACCGTTCCCGATTCGAAGGCCATCCGTCGAAAGCGCTCGCGTCAACGTGCAGCGAAAATAGCGCTTACCCTGTAGTTACCCAAAGTGGACCGACGGCTTTCGGCCCCATTTCAGTCGTCGCGATCGCAGGCAGGGGCGTGAAATCGGCGTCGCATTGTGGGGCAGGGAAGGGCGCATTTCTTTCCCCCCATAACGCCCTCGGAGGCCTCTGCCGCGGCCTCAGAGCTGACATCTCGCGCGATATCGCTGGCAATCATATTTTCTGGCGAACGACAGCGAACCAAATGGAGGACGGATGCCCAAGGTCAAAGGTCAGAACGCTCTCAACAAGGAGCGCGCCAAAACAGAGAAGCTACTCAAAAAGTGGAATACACGGCCTTGAAGGAGACCGGGGTGGAATCCAAGCGACCCGACCTCCCAAACCTAAAGATCGAAAAGCGAGGGAAGTAGCGCGGCCACTCGCGTACTGCTCCCCCCGCAAAACTATGGAAGCAGTGCGATTGCGGCGGCTACGGCGTAGCAGTCGAGATAGCGTCACCGGCCATGGACTTTGGGCGACATCAGCTTGGACAATCACCAAGGTCGCTTTCGACGGGAAGGAAGAAGCGACGCCGTTCGCACGCGGTCAGTTCGCGTGGAACAGTTTGCTTCGCGAAATCGATGAGATCTTGGGGTGTCTGAAAAACCCGTATGAGGCGAACGTCTTCATCATAGGGCACGATCACGACCCTCGTTCCATCTGAATTGAAGGCCGCGCGTATCGGTGCCGGCCGCTTGTGCTCATCCTTCGAACTGGCAAGCACTGCCATCTCGCGTCCTGTCCGCGCGTCCCAGAGCCGGGCCGTGCCGTCCTGAGTTGAGGCTGTCAGGACATAGTGCCCGTTAGGACTGAATTGCGCACTGGTCGCTGCGCCGGTGTGCCCCCTGAGAACGACCCTTTCCTTTCTGTCCAGGACGCTCCAGATTCGTGCGGTGCCGTCGCGTGAGGCAGTCAGAAGCGACTGACCATCCGAGCTGAACTCGACTTCGGTGAGCTCATCGCGGTGACCACTCAGGATGGCGAGGGTGCTCCCGTCCTTGACTGTCCAGATCCGCGCGCTGTGGTCGAGCGAGGCCGTGGCGACCAGTTGGCCGTCCGGACTGAACGTTGCCCCGGTTATTCGACCCTCATGCCCGACCAGTTTCTCCAGTTCGGTCCCGTCCGTTTTCAACAGGTGCGCGGCGTTGTCGCTGGTCGCGGCGAGGACGAGATCGCCGTCCGGGTCGAAAACAACCTGCGCACTTGTTTGGATAGTGGAGACCTCGGCGCCAGTCGCCGCGTTCCACAACCGCGCGGTGCCGTCGGTCGAACTCGCCTCCAGGAGGTCTCCTTTCGGACTGAACTGAATTTGAAACAGCCCGCCTGGAAATTTGAGCCGTGCGATCTCGCTCCTGCTCGCGACGTCCAAGATGAGGACTCGGCCCGCGAGGGATGCAGTTGCAATGCGACTTCCATCGGGGCTGAACATTGCGTTCTGGACGATTTCGCGCGTATCGAGGTCGGCCAGCTTGCGACCGGTTACCACATCCCAAAGGTGCACAGCGCTGTCCCCGCCTCCAGTCAGAAGATGCATATTGTCGGGACTGAACACCGCGAAGGTGGGACGATTTGCGTTGGACAGGGTAGTCGTCAGAATTCCGTCGACGTCCCAGAGGCGAGCGGTGCCATCATGTGAAGCCGTGAGAAGAATATTGCGACCGACTGGGTCGAACTCAAGGTGCTCGATCAAGGCACGATGGCCAGCGATGGTGGCGAACAGCGACGCTCGACCGACGTCCCAAATGCGTAATGGACCGTTTATGGAAGCGGTGGCCAGGAGGCGATCGTCGGGGCTGAAAGCGCTGTTCATTTCCTGATCACGGTCGTCCCCGGCGTCACTCTGTTTCAAGTTCGGGGACTCTTGGCCGAGCACGTCAATTAGCCCTCCAGAGTTTCCGTCCCAGAGACGCGCGCTACCATCGAGTGATACCGTTGCAATTCGGCGGCCGTCGTGACTGAACGTTGCGCCTTGCAATTGGGTGTCGCTCTTGTGGCCAAGGAGCCTTGCGATTTCGGTTCCGTTCGATGGGTCCCAAAGCGCGGGGACACTGTCAAATGAAACTGTGTACCACGTGCCTACCAACAGCCGACTTCCATCCGGGCTGAATGTGAGCTTGGATGCAAAGCTGCCAATAAAACATTGATGGATCAGCGCGCCATCTTTCGCATTCCAGATGAAAACGGTCTGTCCTTCTGAGGTCGCAAAGCTGCGACCATCCGGGCTGAAGCCAGCCAATCCGTCTCCACGGCTGTCTACGCTCAGAATCTTCGTTCCAGTTCGCGGGTCCCAAAGCGAAGCCTGATTGTTTCCGGCCGCGGTCAGCACGCGCTCGCCGCTTGGGTCAAAGACTGCTGTAGGAAAGGAGCCGCCTACCGGCTGAAGAACAAAAAGCTGCGCTCCAGAGTCGGCATCCCAGATGCGCGCGGTCCCGTCCCTTGCCGCTGTAATGACCCGGCGTCCGTCCGGACTGAATCCGGCTCTCTCCACAGGTCCCTTGTGGCCCTTCAGGATTGCAATCTCTTTACCATTCGCGACATCCCAAATGCGCGCGGTCTTATCGTAGGATGCAGTGACGATGCGATCGCCGGTTCGATTGAAGGCTGCCTGCGTCACTCCGGCGTCGTGTTTGAACACCGCCGTTTGGCGGTGTGCCAACAGAGCGTTGAAAAGTGCGGCCTCTGCTTCAAAGAGATTTGGCCGCGCGGCTCCCGATCCGCTCTTCGGCAGCGCCTCCAGCGCCAACAGGATCGCGGCCTCCGTATCGCCGCTCGCCGCGATCTGCTGCGAAAGAAACGAAAGCGAAAGAGACTGATTGCGCAGCGCCTGATCGCGCGCCTCAAGGGCCCCCTTTTTGGCGGCCATCGCCAACTCGGCTTGCCGTGTTGCTGCCTGTTGTGCTCTGAACCCGAAGAACGCGCCTGCGCTGGCCATAAGGGCCAACGCCGTGGCGACGATGGCCGCATAGCGCGTGCGTCGCGCGAGCCGGCTCGCAGCCGCGGCCGCAAGACTGCGGCGCTCGGCCTCGCGCTCCAGGCGCTCGCGCTTTGCTGCTTCAGCCGCCTCGATGAGTGCCCGCTCTGCCTGCCTGTCCTTCTCCTCTCTATCCGCCTCAGCACGCGAAGACGTCTCAATGTAGTCGACGATCTGATCGTCGACTTCTACCCGTCTCGACTGCAGCAATTCCTCGCCCTCGGCGAGCCGCTTGCCGGACGGCAGGAGAAGCTCCCGGTTCCGGTTGTCGGCATGCCAGCGGTTGGCGTCAGCCGCGACCCGAGCGCGGGTCTCGAGGAAGCTCCGGTTCGCATTGACAATGTCGCTAGCGCGCGGCCAGCGGCTCAACAAAGCTTCGTGTGCCACGCGCACGTAGACGTGGCCTGCGGCATCCTCATCACTGACGAGAAGGCGAGCGGCGACCAACGCCTCAACGAGAGCCAATCGTTGAGGCGTGCCCGTGACTTCCGCGCGCAAGGCCGGACGCGCCGCAACTGCCTCATCGCTTGGGCGCACCGTGGTGAGGGCACGCAATACGACTGGTAGCTCCTCCTGGATGTCCGGCGGGAGAGCGTCTACGACTTCGTCAGCGCGGCGCGCGATCGCCCCTTCCAAGCCGCCAAGTGCCTGATACGCAGCAAAGGTGAGGATCCGGCGCTCTCGCCCCGCATCGTACAGAGCGTCGAGCACAAATTCGAGAAGCGGCAAAGATCTAGGATCAGCAGCTGCTGCCTCCTGCAGGACATCATCCAGCCGGCCCCGTTCGGCTGTCTCCTCGTAGCGCAGCCTGGCGGTGCGTGCCGGCTCGCGGATGATCTGGGCGATCTCAGCGCCGGTCGGCGGCAGGAGTTCATAGCTGCCGAGGCCATCCTTGAGTGCCCAGAAACCGGGGACCTCGCCGCAACGATGAAAGAAATCCGATCGGATCGTCGCGATCACCCAGACCAGTCCGCTGCTGGCGAGTGCCGCGAGGAGCCGTACTAGCACTTCGCGCGATGCCGGCTCCGTCGTGAACAGCTCCTCCATCTGATCGATCGCCACTACCAATCGCACTTGTGAGGAGGCTGAACCTGCGGCGGCCGCCGCTTTGGCGTGAGCCTGGCGGACGAGCGCCAGAGCTCGATCAGGCGAACTCCAACAGAGTTGAGCCAGCGCTGCCGGTTCGCAAGCCAGCTCCGGCAGGGCGCCTTCGCGAAGCAGCCCAGCGGCCAGCGAGGCGACCGCATCAGGGGCGTCGGAAGGGCGGATTAGGCAGCGGCGCCAAAACTTGATGCCAGCCGCTGCACCGGTTCGAGTGATGGAAGGCAGCAGCCCTGCTCGAAGGAGAGAAGACTTGCCGGAACCGCTCATACCATAGATGAGCAGGAATGCCTTGCCGTTGGCGGCCTGCTGCTCCAGGCGTTCGATGCAGGCAGCAGTCGCCCGAGCTCGGCCAAAGAAGAGGTCGGCGTTTTCGAACTCGAAGGGGTTGAGACCTCGAAAAGGCGACGTGACCTGCTCCTCTGAAGCGAGAGGCACGCGGTACGCGTGCACAGGCCGGGCGATGTTCTTCATCCTTTGTTCGCCAAGATCGACGAATTCGAGCGAGAGCCGATCGCGGGCCTGCGTGTAGACCGCTTCCGAAATGCATATTCCACCTGGAGGTGACAGCGCCTCCAGACGGGCGGCGACGTTCACACCGTCGCCCATGAGATTGTCGCCCTCTACGACAACATCGCCGAGATTGATGCCGATGCGAAAGCGCAGGCGGCTCGACTCGGGCAGCTCAGCATTTTGTCTGCCGACTTGGAACTGGATTTCAGTGGCGCATCGAAGCGCCTCGACGGGGCTTGCGAACTCGGCGATGACGCTGTCCCCAGCGCTCCCGAACACCCGTCCCTGATGTTCCTCTATCAGTCGGTCAATGATCTGACGATGCGTCCGCAGGGTGGCAAGTGTCCCTTCCTCGTCTCTGCCAATCAGCCGGCTGTAGCCAACTGCGTCGGCAGCAAGGATGGTAGCCATTCTACGGTGAACGCGATCCAGGTCATACCTCCCGCCATCTCGGAGCATCCTAACGGAAATGGCGCCCTGTGGGGAGAGGCACCGAATTGGCCTCAAGGGAGCCAGCCAGGCAACGAAGGTCTGTTTTGAGACAACTCCGGAACTTGCGGCCTACAGGAGAGCGACAACGCGACGAACCGGACTTGGTCTCCAGCCCTCCTAGGGAGATGAGCTACTGGCGGCCGTATTTCTTGAACGTCGCGTTCCAGTCGGCAGCCAGCGCATCGAGCGTTTCCTTGGCCGTGCCGCTGCTGCCCGTCACGTAAGGATAGACGCGCTCGTTGAATTGCAGCAGCAGTTCCGCATTCTCGGGAACCGCCCAGAAGTCCTTCACCTTGAACATGGTCTCATAGAAGGCCTTGTTGTACGGCGTGGCGTTCTGGAACTCATCCGACTTCAGCACGGCGGCACTGCAGGTATAGCCGCCGAGGGCTGCCCATTTCTTCTGGGTCTCGTCCTTGATGAACCATTCCAGGAACTTCAGGGATTCGGCCTGCTTCTGCGAATAGGAGACGATCGAGATGCCCTGCCCGCCGAGTGCGGCGAACTTTTCGCCGCCGGGGCCGGGCGGGTTGGCAAAGAAGCCTGTGTTCCTGGCGTTGGGATTGCTCGCCTCGTTGACCAGCGACGGGAAGAACGCAAAGAAGTTCATGCTCATTGCCGCGAGGTTTTCCGTGATCGCCTGGTTGTCGTCGATGAAATTGGCGTTGGCCCAGCCCGGAGGCGTGAACTTGTAGAGCTCCTTGTAGGCATCGAGCGCGGCGATCGCCTTGTCGGAGTTGATGATGCCGTCGACCTTGTAGGTCGCATAGTCGCCGAGCTCGCCGCCGTAGGAGAAGAGCAAGCTTTCGAAGCCGCCTGCCAGCCCGTCGTGGACATTGTCGGTGTAGATTGCGACGCCGTATTTCTTCTGATCGGGACGGTAGAAGAACTCGGCGATGTCGCGCAGCGCCTTGAAATCCTTCGGCACGCCGAGATCGTAGCCGTACTTGGCCTTGAAGGCTTCCATTTCCTTCGGGTCTTCGAACCAGTCCTTGCGGTAGGACCAGCCCATGGCGTCGCCTTCGAGCGGGATTGCCCAGTACTTGCCGCTGTTGCCGGGATATTCGGCGTAGAATCTTATCGCGGCCGGGGCCATCAGCTTGGCTACGTCGTGCTTGGCGAAGAAATCCGTCAGGTCGACATAGTGGCCGCCTGTTGAGCCGGCGCCGAGCCACTGCGAGTCGCCGACGACCATGTCGTAAGCGTCGCCCCTGGCATTAAACTCGGCGAAAGCCTTGGTTTCGAACCCTGGCCAGGCCGTCGTTTCAATAGTTACCTTGGTGCCGGTTTCCTTCTCATACTCGTTGACGAGTTCTTGAAGGTAGTTCGCCGGGTCCCACTCCGCCCAAAAGATAGTGAGCTCCGCGGCCGAAACAGGTCCGCTCCCGAATGCAATTGCGGCGCTCATCAGCAGGCCAAGCCACGTTTGCATGTCCATTTTCCTCCCAACAGCGCCATCCGCAAAGGAAACAGCGCAACGGTGATGTCAGATGCAGTGTTTCATTCTTGTGCCGTCGAATGCGAAAGCGTTTGGAGCAAGCCTTTGGCCTCTACAAGATCGAGCGTATCAAAACCCTCGGTGAACCCGGCATAGACCGGCGCAAGAATGCGTCGCGCCTTCTCGTCGCGGCTTTGGCCGACATAGAGGCGGCCGAGGCCAAGCGCGGCTCGCAGTTCGGAGGATTTTGCGCCCTGATCGCGCGCCGCAGTCAGCGATTGCTGGAACAAGTTTTCGGCGGCTTCGTTGGCTGGGTCCAGCGCCGAAAGCAACTCACCCCTTGTGCGCAGCAACTCTGGTAGCTGATACTTCGAGGTCGATTTTCCTAGAGTGTCGAAAGCCTGCTCCAAGAGGGCAAGTCCCTCGATCGCATCGCCGCGCTCGCCGCAGTTACGGGCGAGAATGCAAAGGTAGTAGGCCATTCCCATATCCGCACCAGTCGCGGCGATGCCTGCAATTCCGAGGCGCATTTGGCGAATGCCTTCCTCCAACTGTCCGAGACCGGCGAGCGCCCAGCCGAGATACACACGAGCCTGGCCGAGCAGCAAGGGCATGACGAATTCGGTACACAGCGCGACAGCTTTCTTCGCCCAATGAAGGGCCTCGGCGGGTTCGCGCCGCATCAGGTGGACCAAGCAGAAACTTAGCTGCGCTTGTGCCGTGCTGACCGGATGCGAGTCTCGCTCGGCTAGCGCTATGGCATCGCGTGACCGTACGAGAGCCTGGTCCGCGCGGCCACGCATGTGGAGCATCTGAGCGGAAAACGCCCTACAGCATACGCCGGGATCGTGTCCGGCATAGCCCCAGGCAAGGTGACGATGTCGCTCGTAATCATAGGTGGCTAGGCCATGGCTTGCATGAAGTTCGCTTGCGTCATAGTCGCCGAGGTAATAGTTGATCCCCCAGAGCTGGTGATGTGCTTCGAGGATATACCCTGAATCATCGGACGCTTGCGCGAGTTCCAATCCGAGCGATTGGCATTGGTGGCCGAGGATCTTGGCAGCGCGCAGGTTGCCTGAAATGGTCTGGTAGGAGCTCTCACCGCGCATGGCGGCGAATATTTGCGGCTTGTCGCCCAGGGTATCGGCAAGCCTTCGCGCACTGGAAAATGCCTGAAGGACCTCTGGTGCTCCCCAGCCCTTGGCTGCAATCATTGCCGTTCCCGTTGCGGTTTGAAGTGAAAGCTCCAGTCGCAGGCGGTCCTCAGATCCGGGCAATGATCCGACCAACTCGAGCCCTTTATGGAGGTGTGATGCCGCCTCGAGATTAGCAGATCGCTTCAGCGCGAGCTGCCCTGCCTTGAGCCAATAAGCGGCTGCCTGATAATTCACGCCAGCGACGGTATAGTGATGCGCTAACGTTTCAGGTTCTGTCGCGACAATTTCCTGGAATTGCGCATCCAGCGTCGCGGCGATCTTGGCGTGGATCTGTTGCCGACGGCTTTTTAGCAGGCTCTGATAGGCTGCATCCCGCACCAGCGCATGCTTGAACGTATAGGTCGCTTCCGGAGGAACGCCTCGCCGAAAAACGAGCTCGGATTCTTCCAACTGTGGCATGACGTCTTGTAGACGGACTCCGCCGGGGCCCGTCACGGCAGCCAGCAGCCGGTGATGGAAGACGCGGCCAATGCAGGCGCCGATCTGAGCCAGCTCCTTAACCGTCCCCAGCCGGTCGAGGCGAGACATCAAAGAATCCTGGAGCGTCGAAGGAATCGCAAGAGGAGGAAGAGGACCTGAGAGCGTGTAATGGTCGCCCGCGTCGACAAGGAGACCGGAGTCGAGCACGGTCTTGGTCAGCTCCTCAACGAACAGCGGAACGCCTTCGGTTTTGGCCAAAATCTGGCTGGCTACCTCCGGCGGCAGCGCCTTTCCACCCGCCACGCGATCCATGATCGCTGCTCCTTGATCGGGCGCGAGGCGATCGAGCGACAGCGCGGTTACATGCGAAAATTGATTCCAACCCGCCGGAAATTCGGGTCGAAAGGTTACGATCAGGAGCACCCGCATGTCCCGCAAGCGATCAATCAGCATATCCAGCCATTCGCTGGTCGTGGGATCGATCCAGTGCGCATCCTCGACGAGGACGATGATGGGCTCGCGCGCGGCCAGCGCCTCGACTTGTTGGACAAGGGCAGCCAAAGTACGGGCCTTTTGGGCTGACGGCGGCAGCCTGGTGGGCGGGTAGCGGCCAGTCGTGTCGATCGATAGCAGCGTCGCCAAAAGAGGCATTGCTTCCCCAACGTCCGGGACGATGCTGCGGAGCAGGGCCTCAAGCTTGTCAAGCTTGACGTCCGTGGTGTCGTCGCGATCCAGTCCGGCGGCTCGCTCGACGTGCGTGGTCACGGGATGGAGCGCGCTGTTGATGTGATAGGGCGAGCAAAAATAGCGTAGCCGCAGAGGCGGCTCGGCGCTCAATCGATCAATCATCGCCGCGATCAACCGGGATTTGCCAATGCCCGGCTCTCCAGACAACAGCACCACTCGACCATCCCCCGCGCAGGCGAGGTGCCACTGGTCAAGCAGAAACTCAAGTTCCTGCTTCCGCCCAACAATCGGCGTCACAATGCCTTGCCGCGCCTCGAAACGACTCTCTGCCGCTGTCTCGCCGACAATCCGCCAAGTGCGGACCGGCTTTGCGAAGCCCTTGAGCTTCCCGCGACCCAGATCGACCATATCGAATAGACCGGCCAGTAGCCGATGGGTGCCGTCAGCTACAACAACGCTACCCGGTTCGGCGAGCGCTTGCAGCCTCGCAGCCAGGTTAGGCGTATCGCCTACAACAGCCTCCTCCTGTGCTGATCCTTCACCGACGATATCGCCGACAACGACCAGCCCCGTCGCGATGCCAATGCGGGCAGCCAGCGGTTCGCCTCCCGGCGCGGTAAGTCGGGCCGTTGCCGTCGCGGCGGCCAAGCCCGAGCGAACCGCTCGTTCCGCATCGTCCTCGTGCGCGCGCGGCCAACCGAAATAGGCCAGCACCCCGTCACCCATGAGCTTGGCGACTCGCCCGTCGTAACGGGTGATCTCTTCCGCCACGGCGATCTGATAAGCGCGAATAAGGTCGCGCATATCCTCGGGGTCGAGCCGCTGCGACAACTCGGTCGAACCCACGAGATCGACGAACATGACGGTGAGTTGCCTCCGTTCGGCGCTTGGCGACGCCACCTCTGAAGGAAATAATGCTCCCAGATCGGGCGCGCTTTTCGGCGCGCGTTCGTCACCCGACGCAATGGCGATGGCTGCCGGGATTGATGTCTCATCGAGTGAAGCCATTGCAGTGAGCAGCCGACGACGGTGACCTACCGATTTGACCCCGAGCGCGAGCAGATCTTCGGCCGTTAGCTGGGGAAGCATCTCGGCTTCAATGTCATTGTCGCGGAAGGCCGGAGCGTATCGCTCCAGTCCGAGGCTACTTAGCCATACCGCGATGTCCACGTCCTTCTCCCAACCAAGCACCAAAGGCGCTCTGTCGAACCATATCCCAAATTGGAAGGGGAGTCGTCATACCTACAGGAACCAGGCGAATGGCAACTTTGGTCCAAGTCACGACATCGGACCTTGGAGGTTGAAGGTCCGCTATCGTTCTTCCCTGACACAAGCGGACCTACTGCTCCCGGCACCCAAGGCTGTCGGGCGAAAAGGCGGCGCGTTCCTGACACTCGGGGATGGACTAGACGTTGTTGGATCGTCGTACCAGCCGCACGCCGGGACCCCCACCGTTCTCCGGGATGAATTCAACGCCGGCCGTTTCGAAGGCGCAGCGTATTCGATCGAGAGTGGGTTGTTTTAGTGCCTCACCTCGTTCGAGACGCACGATCGTTTGCGTTGAAACTCCTGCTTCTTTAGCGAGATCCAAAACACCCCAATCCAGCGCGGCCCGAGCCATCCGGGACTGCACCGGGGTCATACAATCACCATATTATGATGATTCTTGTTGCTCATATGCTGCTCTAACTGTAAGCTTGAGTACGGCAAGCGGCCGGAAGGGTGATGCAACACCAATCCGGCCTGACCACAACCCAAGCTGTTTGGAGCTCGGATCATGGCTGATTCCGACAATAGCATGACTCTGCCTTTCGTCACTCGCAGGCGAGTGCTTGCGGGAGGGATGATTACGTCCACCGCTTTGGTGCTTGAGAAAAGTGCGCTTGCCGGCGACGCTGCGGCGACTAACATGCCCCCCTCCGACCCAGCGCTGGCGCTTTGGCGCGAATGGTGCGCAGCCCATAAGCTGACACAGCGGCTTTGCCGCAGGCAGCAGCGCCTGGAGACGAGGCTTGTCCAGAGCGTCGGCTTTCCTTGTGTAACCGTCCGCCTGCCCGAAGGTGAGGACGTAACGATCCACTCGATCGAGGTGCTCAACGAAGTGCTCGGCAAAGGGCCGGATATGGCGGCTCTCCGCGAGAACGCCGAGGCTGATTTCGCAGGGTATCAGGCACGCTGGGATGCGGCTGCCGAGGCGACCGGTTACATCGCCGCGCTCAGAGCCGAGCGCGAGGCTGGCGAACGGGCGGCGGATCTGCTGGAAGCGCTCTCAACGACGCGAGCCACGACTCTCGCCGGTGTGGCAGGCAAGCTCGATGCCGTGTTGCGCGAGGGCGAGGCGTGGGAGGAATGCTCAGACTTCCCCTGGCCGCAAATTCGCTCGGCGCTCAGCGATCTGGTGCGCATCGCCCGGTAGATGATGCCGGAACAGTTCCTTCACGGCGAGCGGGGTGCCAAGCTCCGCAGGCGGCGGTTTGGCTGCTGTATCCGAACCTGACAGACGAAGATCGAGGCGAGATATGGAGGCCGTCCAACCCAACTCCGGCTTCAGCGGAGAACCCTCGACTTGCAGCGAAGCGTCTGCTTCCCGTCACTCTTCAACCGCCAGGGAGTTGGCGGCACCGGACACTCTTGCGGCATCTCACCATCCGGCGGCGAGCGATCCCGATCTGCTGGACGCCTTCAACCACGACGCCGCCTTGGAAAGATGGACCGCGCCTGAAGCTGCAGAGGCAGCGAAAGCCCTGTGGGGAAAGATAGCCGCGACCGCCATCACCTGGTGCGCCGTGTCGACGCGTTGCGACGGGCGCACACAGGAGTACCGCTTCTGGTTTCGGGTATTCGCCTGTCTTTAAGCGGGTTCGCCCGATACCGAAGCGGAAGCAGCGTACGCATCCGGTGAAGCCCTCGCCGGAGGCGGACGAGGCAGCGTCGGGGAAGGCGCATCCAAGCTCTTCCCGATAGGCGAGATTATGTCCGGCGAGGAACCTGCCTGCTTGTCGAGACGAAGCCGGACCGAAGTTAGCCCGTCAAGGCCAGAGCCGCTTCGCAGTGGCGCGTGCGCGCCAGCCTCGACGGGCAGTCTTCGGCTTGGCGGACGCTTCGGACGTAGGCAAGGCTTCGGTACGAGCGATACCGCTCACCCATCAGGGTGCGTTACTCCGGCAATTCGTCGCCCTTGGTCGGCGCCTTCCCTTTGCCGGCCCGCTTCAGGATGTCCAGCGCCTTGGGGATGTCGGCACGGGCAGCGCGTTCCTGAAAGTAACTTTCCGTGCGCAGTGCCGAAAGCTTCTCAGCGACTGCCACGTTAATAAACTGGTTGAGCGGCACGCCCTCGCTCTCCGCCACCTTGCGCGCCTCATCGAGAAGCGAGAGCTGAAGCCGCAGTGCGAAATTGCTTCTCCTCATGTCTTTCTCTCCAATCGTCTCAGCGCCTCACCCGGCGCCAGGGCCATTATGCCGAAGCGCTCGGCCACCTTGCCGAAGTCGCGTAGGTTGAACGTCACTATAGCATCCGCCCGTCCGTTTACCGCAGCTTCCAGCACCATGTCGTCGTCCGGGTCGCGAACGGCGGGTCGCCAGAGGAAGAGAAGGCGAACCGGCTCGGAGACGGCCGCCACGGCATCTAGCAACGCGTTCACATCCTCAGCCGACAGGCCGGAAGCCTCAAGGTGCTCAGGCCTTGTCATGACCGCCTCGTACTCGATCATCAACGGCACCGAAGCGATGAGCGTCAGCCGGCGCTCCAAAGCCGCCACCAACAGTTGGCGCGAGGCGCCTGCGTCACTTCGGATTGCCGCCACCATCGTCGCCGTATCAAGAAGCAGTCTCATGCAGGCATATTGGATATCGCGTGCGATATTGCAAGAGGACCGAGCTTTTGGTAATTTGGCCTGGGTTCGGAATTCCAAACCGCAGCGCGCAAGTATTTGCACGCCACCGTACGACCGCGGCGCAACTGAACTTGTCTTGCTGATCGTCACGCCGCTCAATGCCCTTGATCTACACAGAAGAGCGGGCATGTCATGGTGGACGAGGCCAAACCTGGGAGCGACAGCGCAAGCCATGATTACAGGGCTGACATGTCGGCACGAGACATGGCTGAACGAGCCGTCCTGTCGATCGCCCGTCTGTTGGGTCGGCGGGTTGCTCGGGAGCATTTCGAAGAATTGCAGGCAGCCAACAACAACAAAGTTCATCCTCTTGAGAAAACACCGTCAGAAGGCGAGGGTGGGGACGGCGGCGGACAATAGCAACGAGAGGAAGAGGAGCGGTTCATGACCCGTGTCGCGCTGTATGCTCGTTACTCATCCGACAACCAGCGCGAAGCCTCTATCGAGGATCAGCTGCGGCTTTGCCGAGAGCTCGCGGCCAGGGAGAAGTGGACTGTCGTTGGGACCTATGCCGATGCCGCGATATCCGGTGCAAGCATCATCCGTCGACCAGACATCCAGCGGCTTCTAGCCGATGCTCAAAGCGGCCAATTCGAGATCGTTCTAGCCGAGGCACTAGATCGCTTGTCACGCGACCAGGAGAACGTAGCCGGCCTCTTCAAGCGACTGCGCTTTGCCGGCGTCAGGATCGTCACTCTCTCTGAGGGCGCCGTAGACGAACTGCACGTGGGCCTCAAAGGAACGATGAACGCGTTGTTCCTGCGCGATCTTGCCGCCAAGATCAGGCGGGGCCAAAGCGGCCGCATATTGAACGGCTACAACGCCGGCGGCCTCTCCTATGGCTATCGCGTGGTCAAAAAGCTCGATGAACGCGGCGAACCGATCCGCGGTCTGCGCGAGATCGATGGGAATCAAGCCGAGGTCGTGCGTCGGATTTTTCGGGAGTTCGCGGCTGGTCAATCGGCACGTACGATAGCTGCAAGCCTCAACAAGGAAGGTATTCCATCACCCTTTGGGGGTGCGTGGGGCGCCTCGACCATCAATGGCAATCTCAAGCGGAGAAGCGGCTTTCTCTACAACGAAGCCTATATCGGACTGCTCATCTTCAACCGTATCCAAATGCGCAAGGATCCCGAGACTGGGAAGCGCATCTCGCGGCCGAATCTGCCGGAAACCTGGCAGGTCGTTGAAGTGCCGCATCTGCGTATCATCGACGATGAGCTGTGGGATGCGGTGCAAGCCCGCAAGAAGCTTTATGGAGGCATGAAACTCCATCACCGCCGACGGCCGAAGCACATGTTCTCGGGGCTTGTGCGGTGCGGCTGCTGTGGCGCTTCCTATACGGTGAAGAACAGAGACCAGCTTGCTTGTGCCGCGCACCGTGAGAAAGGCACTTGTACCAATAACAGGACGATCCGTGTTGGCGAGCTTGAGAAGCGTGTGCTTGAAGGCATCCAGCGGCGCTTGCTGGCGCCAGATGCCATTGCGGGCTTCCTTGCTGAATATCATGCTGAGCATAAGCGACTGAACGCAATGAACCGCGAACGGCAAAGGGAAGTCGAAAGGCGGCATGCCGGCATCGACAGGCAGATCGCCAACATCGTCGATGCTATCGCTGACGGTGTCGCGACGACCAGCATGAAATCGAAGCTACTGGACCTCGAGCGCGAAAAGGAGAATCTAGCCCGAGAGCTTCAGGCGATGGCGGCCGCAGAAAGCATTGTAGAGTTTCATCCGGCAGCGGTGACGGTTTACCGTCGGCAAGTATCCGAGCTCCAGGACGCATTGCAATCCGATGAGTGTGAGCGTCACGAGGCGGCGAGGATCATCCGCTCACTGGTCACGGGGATCGAGATCATTCCGACAGAGGGTAGGGGACAGGTTGAGCTGAAAGTCCGCGGTGCGCTGGCGGAGCTTCTCAACCTGCCAAATCGCAAGCCGGGAGAGGCGCCTAACGCTGCAGTGATGGTAGCGGGAGAGGGACTTGAATTACCAGCAATATCAAACGTTTACGTGATGTCAGTCAGCATTCCGGGAAAAAAGAGTCCGCAGGGTAAATGCGATACAGTCGATTTCCTGGCTTCTCGGCAAAGAAAAACCCCGCCACGATGGGCGGGGTTGGGTAGTCTCACATCGAAAGCGGACGTGATCAGTCGACTCTGGTGAAGTCCAGATAGAACTTGTCGTCGACCTTGAATTTGCCGATCAGCGCCGGATTGGTGACCGTCAGCGAGAGCGAGCCACAAGGGCTGAACTTGGCGAACTGCTGGTCCTCGTCGCTGCCGTCTGCGGGATATGCGCCATCCTTCGATGGGAAATCGAAGGTTAGCGCTTCTTGGGTCGGGGTTCCGACCGTGGGATAACTGGCGATGTTGGTGATCTTCACCTTAGCGCGCATTTCGGGCATGTGGGGGTTTCTCCAGTTGAGGGGTCGCCGGGGGAATCCGCCCCGGCTCGGCCACTGGCGGAATTACCCGCCTAAGTCATGACAGCCTCCCCATGTTGCGACTGAAATTCGAGGCGGCGCACCACCCCAACTAAGCGTCAGTCGATCCGTGAGCCCGGATCAATAATTCACGTCTAGTCCCTTTGAGCTTGAAAGTCACGTTAAAAGTGATATTAAGGAGCCAAGACCTTGGAGACGTGAAATGGAATTGGACCGCAACCTTCGGATCGAGCAGGTGATCGAGATCACCACGCTATCTCGAACGGAAATTTACCGCCGCATCAAAGCCGGCCTTTTCCCATCACAGAAACGCGTTTCGCACAAAGTCGCCGTATGGCGCGCGAGCGAAATCAAGGCGTGGCACGAGGCCATTTTCGGTGCATGACACCGTGGCAGACCTCATCAGGCAGGCCGTGGCCGAGGGGCGCGTCACGCGGCTGCCAACCGTTCAGCCGAAGACGTTTATCCCCGAGCAGGTGAGATTTCACCCCGACACCTGCGGCTGCGGCGGCGAGATATGCCGCGCGCCATTTCTCGATGAACTGGATGGGGACTCGGCGTGAGCGATGACCTCTCAGACCTGCTCGGCGATGATGAGGCACCGCGTCCGAAGCGCGGACGGCCGACCAAGGAAGAAGCCGCAGCCAGGCTCCAAAGGGACGCGACGAAGAACCTTCCCCACTACACCGAGTTCCGGCGCCCCGTGGGCGTGACGTTCTTCTCGAATATCCTCGGCGTGCAGCCCAAGCAAATCCAGAAGCGTCTTGAGCGGTGCCCGGTCGATTCGTGGACCACGCACGCCGGCAAGCCGCAGCCGATGTATGATTTCCTCACCGGCATGTCGTATTTGATCCCGCCGCAGGGCAGCATTGAAGACTGGCTGTCGCAGCAGAACCAAGCCTCACTGCCGCCGATCGTGTCGAAGGCGTATTGGGAGATGACCAACGCCCGCATCCGCGCTCTGATGGCGGCTGGGCAGCTTTGGCACGACGAAGACGTGCTGATGACCTTCGCTCGCGTGTCGATGTTGATCCGGCAGGAAAGCAAGATGTGGATCGAGGACATGCCTGGGCGGCAGAACCTCACCGACGAGCAGTACAACTTCTTGGTTGACCGCGTGAACGACATGAACACGCAGATCAGGGACAAGCTCGAACTGCTGCCGCGCGAGTTCCAGACGAACGCGCATTCCCGCGAGATCGAGAAGGAACTTGCGGACACTGACACGCGGCCGACTCCGGGTGACGAATGACCGCGAGAATGCGCCCGCCATCCGTGGCGGAACTGATCAGCGAAGCCCGGCACCAGACCCTTGAGAGCATCGTCGTCCGAGGCTTCGAGAGCCTGCAACCGCAGCAGCGCCTGACTGTCACCGAGGCCGGTGAGAAGTACACGCGCATCGGCAGTGGCGGCGGCCACAGCACACCCTGGTCGCTCAAGCGCACGCCGTACATCCAAGAGCCGCAAGACACGCTCACTAGTCTGGATTTTCAGGGGTGCATCTTTGTCGGGCCTGCCCGCACAGGCAAAACGATGATCCATCTGAATTGGACGTCACATACGGTGATGACCGATCCGGCTGACATGATGCTTGTCCACATGGATCGCGAGAATGCGCGCAAATGGTCGAAAGGCGACCTTGAGCGGTATCTGCAAGCCTCGACTTTGGTTCGACAACACCAGCTTACGCACCGCAAGGACGACAACACCTTCGACAAGGAATTCGATACAGGAATGCGATTGCTGCTGACCTACCCAACGGCGAGCAATCTTTCCGGCATCACCATGCCACGCGTCGGTCTGATCGACTACGAACGCATGGACGACAATATTGAGGGCGAAGGTAACCCCTTCGACTTGGCGCAGATGCGCACGACCACGTTCAAACGATTTGGTATGACCTTCGCCGAAGCGTCGCCGAACCCGAATAAGGAAATCCAGGACCCGAAGTGGATGCCCTCGACACCGCACGAGGCGCCGCCGATCCGTGGTATTTTCGAGCTTTACAACCGTGGTGATCGCCGCCGCTGGTATTGGTGTTGTCCGCATTGTCAGGAGGCGTTCGAACCCGACTTCAAACTGCTGCGCTACCCTGAAAGCGTCGATATCATGGAGGCCCGAGAGCAAACCTTCATGGCATGTCCGGTCTGCGGCGGCATCCTCGAACCCGGCATGAAGGAGGAAATGAACGAAGTCGGCAAATGGGTGAAGGACGGCATGATATGGGTGCCGGTTGAAAAGAAAATCGTCGAGCGCAACGGTATGAAAGCCGCTCGGTCGAGTATCGCGTCATTCTGGATGAAGGGGCCAGCCGCCGCCTATCAGGATTGGGGGCAACTGGTCGAGAAGTACCTGCGCGCCATGAAGGCGCTTGAGGACACCAGCGACGATGCGCCACTGCGCAAGACCGTAACGACCGATCAGGGCTCCTACTACATTCCGCAGTCGCGGCTGTCCGAGCGGTCGCCAGAAGACCTGAAGAACAAGGCCGAGGATTGGGGCTCGACCGAGGAAGAGCCTTCGGTGCCGCAAGGCGTCCGGTTCCTGATCGTCACGGCCGACGTTCAGAAGAGCGCGTTCGTAGTCCAGGTTCACGGCTTCACAGCGACCGGCGACATGGTGGTGGTCGACGGCTTTAAGCTGCGGCTATCCAACCGACTGAATTCGGCTGGCGAGCGTCTGCCGATAGACCCGGCCGCCTTCGGGGAGGATTGGGATGTTCTGACCGAAGTCCTGAAGAAGACCTACCCGCTTGCTGATGGCAGTGGAAGGCGGATGCGCATCCGTGCCCTGGGCAGCGACTCAGGTGGTGCCGAGGGTGTCACCGGCCATGCCTATAATCAGTGGCGCAAGCTCCGCAAGGCCGGCGAGGGAATGCACCGTCGCTTCTGCCTGGTGAAGGGCGAGCCATCCAAGACAGCGCCGCACGCGCGCACCACCTGGCCGGATTCCAGTCAGAAGGGCAAGCTCGCAATCGCCAAAGGCGACGTCCCCGTCATCCTGCTCAACTCAAACCTGATGAAGGATCGAGTGTCAGTCATGATGGCGCGGCGCGTCGAGGACAGCGGCGAGGATAATACCGTGGGCGGCATGTTGCGCTACCCTGATTGGACTGCGCCCTGGTTCTACAATCAGATGACGACCGAAGTTCGCACTGACAAGGGCTGGGAAAACCCCCGCAAGCGCCGTAACGAGGCGTTCGATTTGGCCTACTATGCGCTTGGTGTAGCCATCCGCCCGGTCGAGCAGAATGTCCCCTACGTGATCTTCAATATCGATCGTCTCAATTACGACGAGCCGCCAGTGTGGGCTGCCGATTGGGACGGGAATGAATTGGTGTTCGGAGGGGATGTGCAGCAAGAGGCAGTCGCACCTAAGACTCCCTCGTTCGCAGAGCTTGGTAAGAACCTCGCCTAAATTCACTTTTAAATTGAAAAACAATAATATATTGCACTAGTTTCACGTTTAAGGTATTGATACGTGAAATTAACGTTGGATGACCAATGGTGCATGTCGCCGTACTCCTAAGTGAAGCGAAAGCGGCCTATCACCGTCTAATGATCGGTGAGGCGGCCGTCGAGGTTCGCGACAGCGACGGTCAAACGATTCGCTACACCAGCGCCAACGCCTCCCGCCTCAAAGCCTACATCGCCGAACTCGAACAGCAACTGGCCGGGACGACGGCTTGTGCCCGTCGCCCGTTGAGGCCGGTGTGGGGATGAGCAACCTCGATCTTTCCGACCTGCTTGGGTCACATGCCGTCGTCTCCCCGGCGACCCATGCGGTGCCGCCCGTTGCCTCGGCGGTGGCAGCGGGCGGCGTTGCCTATGATGGCGCGGACAAGATGGACCGTCTCGCGATGTGGCAGCCGGCGCTTCGTTCCGCCGACGCCGATCTGCTCCCGCTGAAGGACGGTCTAGACGCCCGTGGCTACGACACGGTGCGCAACGACGCCTACATCGCAGGCGGCTCAGCCATCCGCAAGGACTCCATCGTCGGCACGCGCTTTCTGCTTAACGCCAAGCCGGAGACCAAGATTCTTTTCGGCAAAGAAGACGAAAAGTGGGAATCCGAAGCCCAGGAAGAAATCGAAACCAAGTTCACGCTGTGGGCCGAAAGTGACCAGTGCTGGCCGGATGCCGCCAGGCGCAAGACGCTGACGGACATCGTTCGGCTGGGCATCGGCGTTCACCTGGCCGGTGGCGAAGCCTTGCTGTCAGCCGAATGGTTCGACGACGGCCGCCCGTACGCATCTGCCGTGCAGATGATTGACACGGCGCGTCTATCCGATCCGCGCGACAGACTGATCGGCTCGCCGAATCGAGTGCGCAAGGGCGTTGAAATCGACGCGTACGACGCGCCAGTCGCCTACTACATCCGCAACGCGCACCCGAGCGACTATCGCTCTAGTACCGCAGCGCTCCCCGCTTCAATGGTCTGGAAGCGCATCCCGGCTCGGAAGCCGTGGGGGCGAATGATGATCAACCACATCTACGAGCAGATGCGGCCGAATCAGAGTCGCGGCGTGTCAGAGATGGTCGCGGCGCTCTCGGAAATGCGCATGACGAAGCATTTCCGTCAAACGCTCCTTCAACAGGCGGTGGTCGCCGCGACTTACGCAGCGTCGATCGAGTCCGAGATTCCCAACGACGTGGCTGCAGCGCTCGGCAGCGCGGCCGGTGACGGCAACGCTACGACGACATGGATGAGCGCGTATCTCGGTGCCATCAACGAGTATTCCAGCGGGGCCAAGAACCTGCACATGGATGGCGCGAAGATTCCGATCTTTGCCCCTGGAACCAAACTGAGGCTCCAAAACCCAGGTACGCAGGGACCGGCATCCGACAAGTATGAGCAGAGTCTGCTGCGTTACATCGCGGCGGCCCTCGGCGTCTCTTATGAGCAGTTGTCGCGCGATTACACGCAGACGAACTATTCAAGCGCGCGTGCATCGTCAGGTGAAACCTTCAAGACCATGATGTCCTTGAAGCGCACCGTCGCCGACAAAATCGCCAACTTCATCTATCGGCTGTGGCTCGAAGAAGCCATCAACTACAAGGACTTGGAGTGCTTCAAGCGTCGCGGGCTGCCACGTTTCTACGATGGCATGAACGCGGAAGCATTCAGCGCGTGCGACTGGATCGGCGCCGGTCAGGGTCAAATTGATCCGCTCAAGGAGACACAGGCTTCGGTGTTGAAGGTCAAGAATGGCCTGTCCACCAAGGAAATTGAAATCGCGAAAAGCTCGGGCGGCGACTGGCGCAAGATCGCGCGTCAGGTCAAGCGCGAACGCGATCTCGACGAGAGTTACGGCAATCCGTCGATCTACGACACCGACACCAAGGACATGGAAAATTCGCTGACGGCCTCGCCGCGCGATGGAGGTAAAGAATGAACCCCATCCTCGCACGTTTTCAGGACCAGCCGGCGCTCATCGACGAAGGGCACAGTGCCTGGCTCGAAGGCTGCTTGTCGGCCGTGGCCGAACGCCTCGGTGAGATCGAGAAGGCCGGTAGCGACTCGGACGGCTTCTGGTTTTCCGATGACGACTATCGTTCGCGCTATCGTCCGTATGTCGTGAAGAACGGCATCCTGCATGTTCCGGTCAAGGGCGTGCTGCTGAACGACTTCCCCTATGCCCTCGGCGGCTACGCCACAGGCTACGAATACATCTGGCAGGCGATCAAGCGCGGCGTCGATGACTCCACGGTCAAGGGTATCGCTCTGATCGTGAATTCGGGCGGCGGCATGGTGGCCGGCAACTTCGACCTGGTGGACCGCATGTTCTCGGTTCGAGGCATCAAGCCGATCCGTGCGTTCGCCGCCGAGCACGCGTACTCGGCGGCCTACAACATCTTTGCGGCAACCGATCACGGCACCGTGGCTCGCACTGGCGGCGTCGGCTCGATCGGCGTGGTTGTCACCCATTTCGAATATTCGAAGATGTTCGATGAGGCGGGCATCGCAATCAATATCATCCGCTCCAAGCCCGGCAAGATGGAGGGCAACCCCTACGAGAAACTGTCCGAGGGGGCACGCGAGCGGATTCAAGAGCGCGTGGATGAGTTCCACAAGCAGTTCGTCGCAATGGTGGCGAGAAACCGGTCAATGGACGTGAAGGCGGTCGATGCGACTGGTGCCCACACGTTCATGGCTCAACAGGCGATCGAAAATGGGTTGGCCGACGAGGTTGGCGCCCTGGACGACGCGATAACGGCCTTTGAGGCCACATTCTCAGAAGGAGATGAACAGATGGCCGAAATTTCTCAGGCCGATTTCGATACTGCCGTGGCCGCCGCTTTGGTTGCCGGCAAGGAGCAGGGCAAAGCCGAAGGCGTCAAGGAAGGCGCCTCGGGCGAGCGTGCCCGCGTCGTCGCCATCCTAGGCCACGATAACGCCAAGGACCGCCCGAAGGCGGCTCTTGCGGCTGCCCTCGAAACCGATTTGTCAGCGGAACAGGCCGGCAAGTTCCTCGGCAATCTCAATGCCGAAGTTGCTCCGGTCGCTGACGTTGGCGCTCCCGAAGGGATGCTCAAGGCCGCCATGCAGAACGGCGGCGCGGGAATCAGCGGCGGCGCCGACGCCGATGCCAGTGGCAACGGGTCCGAAATGAGCCGCGCCGAAAAGGCGCTTCTGATGACCAAAGGCCCGGCCCACTAAAAAGCCCCGCGTCTAAACCTCAAACCCAGAAGGAGCCATCAACGTGGCTATTGTTACCCCAAACCTCGCTCACACTGCCGGTGTTCCGTCGCAGTGGAACGACACCATCGACGCGGCGCTCGAAGGGCTCATCGTCGGCGAATCCCCGCTGGTCGTGACCGTGGACATGATCGCGCTTAACGGCGCGGCCCTGGCCGCATACTCCCCGGTCATGCTCGACGGTGCCGGCAAGCTCGTCGTGGCTGCTCCGGGCACTCCCGCTATCGGCATCACCCTGTATCCGATCGACGGCTTGACCGCCAACATCGGCATCCCGGTGCTGCGCGCGGGTTGCCTCGCCAAGCACCGGATCACCTGGCCGGCCGCCTACAACACGGATGCGCTGAAGCTCAACGCGTTCAACGGCGCAGCCACCCCCACCAACATTGTCGTTCGCGAAGTCTACTTCGGCGCGACCGTGGCAACCCCGTAACCCCGACAACACGTTCGCATCCGACCGCGACATCAACAAGGATAGACTGCCATGGCCATCGAACTCTGGACTCCGAAAGACCTTTTCGCTCTGCGCGAAGACACGCGTATGGCGGCGATCCCGTCATACTTCCTCGACACGTACTTCACACTGTCGCACTACTCCGAAGACGGCGAAATCCGCTTCGGCGACTTGCCCGAAGCGGATCGCTTCCTCGCGCCGTTTGTGCTGCCTTATGAGCAGGGCAAGCCGACGCAGGGCACCAGGGGCGAGAAGATCAACGCCATCACCGTTCCTTACATCAAGCTCAAGGACGCGGTGCGTCCGACCGATGTGAAGAACATCCGTCCGTCCGAGGTTTTCCGCAACGCCGGCCGCAAGCCAACCATCGCGGAACGCTTCGACATGCGCACGACCGAGATCACCCAGCGGCACCTGCGCATGATCGACACCCGCGAAGCCTGGATGGCCGCTCGCGCGCTCATCGACGGCAAAGTGCAGATCAACTACGACCGCGATCAGGGCACCGACCATCCATCCGTCCTGCTCGATTTCGGCCGTGACGCGGGTCACACCGTCGTCAAGTCGGCGAACTTCTGGGACGATCCGGCAACCGACATTCTCGGCGATGTCGAAGGCTGGATGAGCACCATGTATCTCGCCAACGGTGGCGGCTCTGCGGCGCAGCTTATCGTGGGCGCGAAGGTCGCCCCGGTCTTCCGGAAGAACACCGGCATCAAGGCCGCGTTGGACACGAACTACCGTGGCAACACTTCGGTGCAGATGGACCTTGGCATCATGCGCACCGAGCGTCCGCTGACCCGCATCGGTCAATTGACGAACGGCCTGGAAGTCCTGACCTACAAGGACACGGTGGACATCCCGAACGGTTCGGGCGGCAAGACCAAGATCGACCTGTTCAACGAGAAGGACGTGCTGCTCGTTGCTCCGGGCGCCAACGGCGTTCGTTGTTACGGCGCGATCTACGACGTGGAAGCGATCAAGAACGGTCTCGAAAACGAGCGCGTGTTCGCCAAGATGTTCACGACCCAGGACCCCGGCGAACAGTTCCTGATGCACCAGTCCTCGCCGCTTCCGGTTCCGCTCTACCCGAACCGGACGTTCAAGGCCCGCGTCCTGGCCTAGGCCACGACCCTGAAATAAGGCCCACGGCCCGGCAAATCACTGCCGGGCCGATTTCTCAAAACACGATGGAGACATAGATGTTCATCAAGGCAATTCACACGATCATGCGCGCCAACGACGCGAAGCCGCCTGTTGTCTATCCGAACGGCATCGCCGAACTGGAAGGCGAGGAATTGGAATCCATGCTCGCGCTCCGCGCGGTGGTCGAGGCCACCGACGACGAAATCACACTCGCCGGCTTCAAGAAGGAAGCCGCTCCGATTGTCCAGGGCAAACCCGAAAAGACCAAGGCCGAGGCGAAAGCCGCTGCGAAGGCCGAGGCGGAAGCCGCCAAGCTCGCCCAGGCGGAAGCCGCCAAGCTCGCCAAGCTCGCCGAGGCGGAAGCTGCGAAACTGGCCGAGGCGGAAGCTGCGAAACTGGCCGCCGAGGAAGCTGCGAAGGCGGACGCACTCGTCTAATGGCCGGTTGGCGCGATCAGAAGCGGAAGGCTTTCGGTGCCATTCACCGGACCTTCGAGATTCCGGCAGTGTATCTCACACACACTGCCGGAACTCCCATGCGCGTCGATGTGCGCCTGCATGGCCGCCCGATCGTTTCCGACGTTCAAGGTGCTGATTGGTCAGCGTCGCAGATCGACACTGCCACTCGAATCGTTTTCCAGATTACAGATGAACTGAGCGAAGTTCTGGCCAACGCCTACGTCATTTTTGGCAACTCCGAAGCATACATCACCGGCCCGAGCATAGAGCGTGAGGGTTACTTGTCGGTGGAAGTCTCCAAGGTTCCCAAAGCTGATCTTGTTGCGCTGCTCGCCCAAAGCGACACTGCCTCTGCCGCCTTCGAAGGCATCTTGCTGTGAGCGCGGCGCTGATCGTGGTCGAGTTCGACCAGTTCTCTTTCATCCCTGAAATGAGCAACACGGTTGAAATGGCGCTGACACGCGCGCTCAACCGCGCCGCAGACCGTGGCCGCACACGCGCCGCCCGCGCTGCCCGCGAGCAGATCGCTTTCCCTGCCTCCTACGTCTCCCCATCGAGCAAGCGCCTGTGGGTGAAGACCCGCGCTCGCAAGGGCGCGTTCACAACGATCATCGAAGGGCGTGGATCACCGACGTCGCTCGCGCGGTTCAGCCGGCAGACGGTGCTTCAAGGTGGCGCGCGTCACACGGGCGGCAAGGTCAATGTGATGGTGAAGCCCGGCCAGCGCAAATCGATCAGCCGCGCCTTCTTGCTGCGCCTTCGAAACAACAACATCGGCCTAGCCGTTCGCACCAACGGCGCGGCGCCGGCCGGCGCCTATAAACCGAAGTCGATCGGCAAGAACCTATGGCTGCTCTACGGCCCGTCCGTTGACCAGGCGCTGAGCGCGGCATCAGTGGACGGCGGCATTTTCGAAGATATGACCCCCGAAATGCTGGACTTTCTCGAAGACGAATTCAACCGCCAACTGGAGTTGCTGGACAATGGCTGACCCTTTCCGCCTGCGCGTCATGAAGGCGGTTTGCACTCGCCTCAAGTCGATCACACCGGCAGCCGGCTACATCGGCGATCTGTCCGACTACACGGACAGCGCGGGCCGCGTTGCCGAGCGGGTATTCCGAGGCCGCACGATCTACGGCGACAACGACCCGCTCCCAATGCTGGCAGTGTTGGAAGACCCTCGGCCAGCCGACGCGCTGAATGGCACCAGCAATTCGGTCGCGGCCGTCAATCAGTTTCGCATCCTGATTCAGGGCTTCGTGAAGGATGACAAAACTCATCCGCTGGACCCTGCCTACAATCTTTCCGCCGAGGTCATCAAGGCCCTGGTGGACGGAAAAAAGGAGCGCTTCAACCTGCTTGGCCTCGGTGGCACTGGCCCCTGCGTTATGGGGCTCTCGATCGGGCAACCAGTGCATCGTCCGCCTGACGACGATGTTTCCGCCGTCGCGTATTTTCTGGTGCCCGTGACGCTCACGCTCGCAGAAAATTTGGAGACACCTTTCGCTTAACACAAAATCACGTTATACGTGATAATCACCAAAGAAGGAGCTTCAGCATGGACTTCAATTCCAACAACCTCTTGGTCCCGCGCGGAAAGATTTTTTTCGCGAAGTACCTGGCCGGCACGCAGACGCCCGGCCCTTTCCGTGAGTTCGGCAACTGCCCGGAATTCACGCTGACGCGCGAATCCGAGACCTTGCAACACTATTGCTCACAGCAGGGCCTCAAGGTGCTGGACAAGCAGCTTGTCATTTCCTCGACCATGAACGGTTCGGTGCTCACCGACGACATCAAGACAGAGAACCTGGCGTACTGGTACCTGGGCAATACGACGACCCTCTCGACGACCATTCAGACGGGTCTCATCGAGACGTTCCTCCTGGTCAAGGCCGGCGACACCTTCCAACTCGGCCGCAGCGACACCAATCCGTCCGGTTATCGCAAGGTGACGACGACCGCCGTGACCGATGGTGCAGGCACGCCTGTTCCTCGCGTGCTCGGCACCGACTACCTGATCGACACCGATCTCGGGATCGTCGAGATTCCGGTGGGCAGCGCTGCGATCGGTGGCACCCTCAAGGTCACATACAACGTCGCGGCATCGTCGCGCGAGCAGGTGGTTGCTGGCGAACAGCAGATCGAAGGTGAGTTGAAGTTTATCTCCTTCAATCCGATCGGCGCCCAGGCTGACATCACCATCCCGCGCGCGATCCTTGCGCCGAACGGTGACATGTCGATGTTGAACGACCCCGAGTCGACGGCTTTCCAGACACTGCCGCTGTCGATCACCGTCCTCAAGAAAGGTATCCTGGCGCTCGCCTATCGCGACGGCCGGGTGCTGGCGTAAGGCACGAACATGAATCAGTTGGAGACGCTGATTTTCCCGACAGAGACCGTGGACTTCAATGGGCAATCCATTGCGGTTCGCGGCCTCTGCCTCCCCGACATTGCCCTCATCGTCCGTGGGCATCAGCAAGTGCTGGCCGAACTCTACAGTCAGGCCATTGCTGGGACGCTCCAAGGCAGCGTCGAAGACATCGCCATCAGGATGGTCGGTGATTTTGTGCCGCTGGCTTCGCTGGTCATCGCCTGCGGAATGGACGCACCGCAAAGCGCGGCGACGGCCGCGAAGCTTCCGCTGCGTGTTCAGGCCGAAGCACTCGAAAAAATCTTCAAGCTCACGCTTGTGGGTGAGGGTGGGCTGGAAAAACTGATGGAGATCGTCGCCGGGGCAATGCAGGGGGCGGTAAGCCTGACATTCCCGAAAACCTGAGTCTCTGGATAGAGGGTGTCCGCCGCCAAGTGAGCCTATTGCTCGATCACGGACACCCTACCGCACTCACCTATCCAGTGTGGATGGTTTTTGCAGAAGCGAGCTACGTGGTCAGACGCATCAACGCTCAAATGGCCTCGGAAATCTCGCTCTTGCAGATGGCGCTCTCCAGCATCCCGAACATGAGCGTGAAGCCTGCCGCTACCAAGAAAGCCGCCAAGGAACTGACCAAGCACCTGAAGGGCATGATTGATGGCACGTGAAAGAGTCGTAGAATTCGCCGTCAAGGCGCGCGACGAATATTCCAAAGTCCTGAAGAACCTTGAGCAGCAGCAGACCAGACTGTCCGCCGCTGCCAAGGCTTCGGGTCGCCGGGCGGTCCTCGGCGTGGCAGAAGGCGAACTCAACGCCGCAGTTGCCAATTACAAGCGACTGACCTCCGAAGTCGAACGCTACCGCGCCGTCCAGGCCAATGCATCCAAGGCCGGCTCGCTGAGCGCGGCCGAGATGCGCGAGCTTGGCGAGACCATCAAGCTTGTCCGCGACCGCTCGCGCGAGGCGGCTGCCGCCATTCAGACGAAGCGCGCAGCGCTCGGCCAGATCAACAGTGCGGCAACAACCGGCTATGCCGCGTTCGATCGTCTCGCCACCGCCATGCAGCGAGAGGCAGGTGCTGCGGACGCCGCTAAGACCGCACTGGTTGCGAGTGCTGCTGCCGAGGAACGAGCTGCTGCGGTCGCCGCACGGAAGGTGGAAATACAGCAGCGACTCAACACCGTTGTCCAGTCTGGCTTCGCCCACTGGTCACGCTATGTCGATGCCATAAACAGGGTTCGGGCTGCCGACGAAAAAGCAGCGGCAGTCGCTGCGCTGAAGGCGCAGATTCAGGAGCGGCTGAATAATCCGACGCAATCGGGTTTCGCAGCGTTCATCCGAAACGCAGAAGCGGCAGACAGGGAAGCCGTGGCGGTTGCGGACGCTGCAACACAGTTGAACAAGTTGACGGCAGCCTCGAAAACGGCGGCCACCGCGCAGGGCGCGCTCAAGGCCAAGACTGACGCGGCAACTGAATCGCTCACCCGCCAACGCGGCAGAGGCGGTGCCAAGGGCGGTGCCAAGGGCGGTGCCAAGGGCGATGCGCAAGACGTTGAAGTCTTCGGCCTCAAGCCGTGGCAGTTGACCAACCTCGGCTACCAGGTCAACGACGTTGTGTCCGGTCTCGCCATGGGCCAGGCGCCGTTGCAGATTCTCGCCCAGCAGGCGGGACAGTTCGCGCAAATCTGGCCGGGCGTCATGGTGGCGCTCGCCCGTTCGATCCCTATCCTAACCGGCGTGACCGCTGTGCTGTCGCCGTTCATCGCCGCTGCGATGCGGATGCACGCGTTGTCCGAGTCGATCCAGATTTTCTCAAGGGAACTCGCGCTCTCGGCGGACGGCAGCCGTTACAGCGCCGAGGAACTGGCGAACGCGACTCAGAGGATGGGTGAATTCGGCATTGCGACCGATGCTGCCCGAACCATCATCAAGCAGTTTGTCAAAGACGGCATTTCGCAGAAGGATTTCGAGCCTCTTGCTAAGCTGGCGAAGCAACTGGATGACGTAACCGGCGAGGGCGTTGGTGAGGCCGGCAAACGCCTCTCCACCGCATTCTCTGGCACGGTCGAGGATGTCAGGGACCTCGACAAGGAACTCAACTTCCTCACCGCATCGCAGCTTGAAACGATCCGGGCCATGGAAAAGGCCGGCGACACCACGGGTGCGATGAGCTTCGCGCAGGCAGCACTGGCTGGCAAGCTGGCCGCATCTGCCGGGGAAGCGTCCGAATGGACTCAGGCGACCGATGCGATGGCCGAAGCCTGGGATAATCTCGTCACCGCGATCGAGCGTTCCGGCGTCCTTGGCTTCGCGGCACGGCAACTGAAACTGTTTGCCCAAGACGTGAAGGCCGTGGCGGATGTCGCCAACAATGTCGCCAATGCGGTGGGTGGTACGCCCGACCTAGAGGCTGCACGCGCAAAGCTCGTCGAGATCAACGCGACGCTTGCCGAGCAAAAAGCACTCCTGGAGGAGGGTCATACCGTCTACGCCGATATCGGCGCATTGGAAGCGCAGCGCGCCGCGCTCGCGGAGATCGTCGATGCGCGCCGCGCCGAGCTTGAGGCCATCAAGGATGGCAGCCTTGCGCAGCAAGAAGCAGGCGCGCTCACCGAGGCCGACAAGAAGGCTCGCCTGGACATACAGGAAGTCATCGACAAGCAGGGTGAATCGCTTCTGCTCGAAACCAAGCAGGCCGAGCTTACGAATCGCGAGCGTTACATCGAAGCCGAATTGCTGAAGGCGAAGAATGCCGCGCTCGAAAAGGCCAAGGCGCTCAACCAGGACGTACTCGATCTCACGGCCGAGCAGACGAAGCAAATCCGCAATCAGGCGGGGATGGCATTTGACGCAACCCACGTCAACTATGAGGCACAATACACCGCGCAACGCGGGACGCCGCAGGGCGCGCAGATGGCTGCGCTGGTGGCCGCCGTTTCGGCGCTCGCCGAGAAGATGCAACTCAGCGCCAAAGACCTGCTGACCGCGATTTCCTTCGAGACAAAAGGCACGTTCAACCCCGCTATCATGGGTGGCGCGGGCGGCAAATACGCTGGGCTTATCCAGATGAGTCCCGAGAATCAGGCGAGGTATGGTGTCAACCAGAATTCGTCAATCGAGGCTCAGGTCGAAGCCGCTGGCAAGTATCTCAGTGATGCCGGTGTCAAAGCCGGCGACAGCTTGTTGCAGATTTACGCAGCGATCAACGCCGGCAGCGCATCCAAGATCAATGCTTCGGATGAAAGGAACGGTGGCACGCCGGGCACTGTGCTCGATAAAGTCAGCGAGCAGATGGATGCCCACAAGGCGAAAGCCGAGGGTGTCCTTGCCGCCTATGCAGGTATCGCTGAACAGGCCAAGAAGACGCAGGAATACGAGAGGGATTTCAACGCTCGTGCCGAAGCTGCCGCAGCGGAACTGGATTTCAAGACGAAGGAAAATCGGGAAGCGTTCATTGCGAAGGCTCTCACCGACGAAGAAGTCCGCGCCAAAAAGGCCGGTGTCGAACTTACGCAGCAGCAGATCAACCTGGTAAAGCAACAGGCCGCCGCGCAGTTCGATCTTCAACATGCGAACGATGCGGTGAATCGCCTGGTCGCGCAGCGCACAGCGCTGTTCGAAAGCTTGCAGATTGCGCAAACGGCCGGTGATCAAGGCAAGGTGCAGGACGTTATCGGCCAGATCGGCAGCGTCGAAGAAAAGCTGAAAGAAGCCATTCCGCTCGCCATTGCCTTTTGGCAGGCGATCGGCGGCAGCGGTGCCGAGCAGGAAATCGCAAAGCTACGGGCTATCAACGACGGCATCGGCCAGATGCTGCAGAAGCTCGATAAGCAGTTTCTGCCGCAGGCGCAACAGATCAACGAGGAACTGGCGGACATCGGCGCCAATGCATTCGGCGCGTTCGCGCAGGCGATTGCCGATGGCGAGAACGCAGTACAGGCATTCTTCAATGCGCTCCTTCAGGGGATAGCGGAATTCCTGATCGAGATCGGCAAGGCGATCATCAAGCAGGCGCTGTTCAATGCCATCTCAGGCGCTGGCGGCAGCGGCGGGATTGGCGGCTTCATTACTTCGTTGTTCCACGGGGGCGGTGTCGTCGGCAGTTCGTCAGGCTCGGGCAGCAAGGCCGTCAATCCGATGATCTTTGCTGGCGCCCAACGCTTCCACGGTGGTGGCATCGCCGGCCTCGGGCCAAACGAGGTTCCGATTATCGCTCTCAAGGATGAAGAAGTGATCACGAGGGACGATCCGCGCCACGTCAGCAATGGAGGCGCTGTTGCTGGTGGCGGCGGCAGAGGCCAAGGACAAGGGCAGGCTGTGAACCTGAAAAACATCAACCTCTTCGATCCTGCCGACTTGCTCGAACACGCTCTTTCGAACGTGGCCGGTGAACGCATCTTCCTGAATTTCCTCACCAGGAATTCGCGGAAAGTGGCGGCCGCGATCAACAACACTTAGCGCTTGCAAAAATCACGCTAGAGGGTATTTTCACGCATATACGTGAAAGACACGCATGGCCGTATTTCTTCCCATCGTCCCCAACTGGCAGAACGGTGTGCGGGACACCTACGAGTTCAAGACCGACGTTTTCACGACCCGCGATGGCAGTGAACAACGTCGGTCTTTGCGCGTGCAGCCTCGCCGCTCGATCGAAGCCGCAGTGCTGCTCGATGGTGACCGGCTTCGGGGCTTCTCCGACGCGCTTCACCTGGCAAGAGACGGCAAAGTTGAGATCAGTGACTTCTCGGCTGACAGCGCGATCCTGATAGAAACGGTCGCAAACGGCGGGACAGTTCTGACCGTGGATCGCGTTCCTGCCTGGCTTACGGGCAGCATGACTTGCGCCCTTCTGTCTGGCCGACAGGCTCGCAAGATCATCGTTGATTTCGTCTCCGGCAACCAGGTTGTCTTGACCACTGGTGTCGTCGGCTCTGTCGGCCATGGCGCGCAACTTCTGCCGCTGCTGCCGGCGTCGCTTGGCAAGAGCACCACGCTATCGATCTATACTACGCTCGCTGCCACGTCGGCTCTCAAGCTCGATGTCGAGCCCGGCACAGTCGTCCGCACACCGGACCCGCTGCCGATCGACGACGGTCCTAATGCCGAGACCACGCAGTTTTTCGGCCCTGCCGCGATCTTCTATGGCCGCTACGTGCTTCTGCGGAAACCGAACTATCTGCAGCAGCCGCAAATGGTCTTCAACCTCGCCTTCGAGACCGTCGACTACGGCCGTGGCGTCACGAAGACCTTCACCCCGGTTCCGGCAATCTCGCGGACGCTGACGGCCAATTACCTGGCAGTCTCCCATGCAGACGCCATGGCTATGCTCGATGTCTTTATGCGCGCCAAAGGCCGGGCCGGCGAAATCTTCGTCTCGACTTGGGGCAAAGACTTCCCGCCAGTGGAAATCGTGACCGGCCACAACATCAGGGTCACCGGGACAGAGTTCTTCGACGCCTACGGTGCGGACAACGCTCACCGATCCCTGTTGATCCGAACCAAGAGCGGCGACCTGATCCCTCACGAAATTACCGGCATGACCACCGACAGCGGTGACACGCTGATCGCCACCACCGACCTGATCGGCACCACCGCAGATCAGATTGCGTCGATCTCGTGGATGTTCGTGGCGCGCTTCGCGCAGGACGCGTTCACCATTCAGTGGATCAGCAACGGCGTGGCCAACATTTCGCTGTCCTTTGTCACGCTGGCCAACCTCGCCTCCGAGGATAGTTTCGGCAACAACTGGATTCTTGCAACCGGCCAGTGGCGCGACAACGGCCAGTGGCAAGACGGTTCGGTTTGGCAGGATTGAGATGCCGGTCGTAATCAACCCCATCGAGAACGGCGAATCTGGTCTCAGCATCAGGGAGAAGTTGAACCTGCTGATCGCAGGCGCCGCCACTGGTGCCCTCGGATCGGTTACGCCAGAGGATATCGCCGCGCTGATCGATACCACGCCACCGGCCGTTCCTGAAGGTCTGACGCTCACGTCCGAGATCGTCGATGGCGTTACAATCCTGACGATCGCCTGGGATTTCAACAGCGAAGGTGACTTCCTTTATTACGATTTCCAAGTCAAAGAGGGTGACGGCAGTTGGATCGGACTTCAGACGTCCGCCGAAATCTACACGATGGCGGCCAAGCCAAACGTCGCGTATAGCGCGTGGCTCCGAGCCGTCGATAAATCGGGCAATCCGTCCTTGTACTGCGCTCCGGTGACGCACACCACGGCGGCCGATGACATTCCGCCTGCCATGCCGATCGGCATCCAGATCAACGCCGGCCTCGAATCGATCTGGATCACCTGGATTGCCAATACGGAAAGCGACCTGGCGCGCTACGAGCTTTACGAGAGCGCCAGCAATGCCACGCCACTCGAAAGCGCCACGCCTTCGCACACGACGCTGGCGAACAATTTCGTTCGGGCCGGATTGGACATGGGAACAGCGCTGAAGTTTTGGGTTCGCGCCGTCGACACGTCGGGGAACGTTTCGCCGTGGTCAACGGTCGCCAACGCCACGACCGGAGAACTGCGCGGTGAAATCAAGGTTGCGCTCATCGGAGTGACGTTCGCGCCAGGGCAGGACACCGGCAACCGCCTGGAATGGACCGCTGGCAACATCAGTTTCGGTCTGTCGGGTGACGAGCCGACAATCCAGGCGCTGCCGAGCGGACAAGTGGATTGGATCAGCGGTACGGTCTACGTCTGCTATGTGCCGGGCGCCACCGAAATCACCACGACGACCTCGCTCACCCAACTCTACGCCGACGACTCCGTCATTCTCGCCATCTACCGAGGCGGGACAGATTTGCAGCTTGTCCTCGGCAAGGCGTTCACGGACGGCGGCCTCATCCTGGCGCAGACGATCGGCGCAAACCAGTTGGTCGCGGATGATGCTGTCATCACCGGTTCTGCGCAGATCGCCAACGCGGTCATTGAAGACGCTCACATCACAGACCTCGACGCGGCCAAGCTGATCGCTGGGACCACGATGACCGGGGAGATACTGGTCAATGGCGCATACAGGATCGACAACCCGGCAGCCGGCGTGAACCTCGGTTCGACGAAAATTCTGCCTGGTAGCATCTCGATCTCAACGGGCGTCGATCTGTCGAACTGGATTGCCGGTGGCGGCACATACATTGACGGCGCTATGCTGTCCGTGGGCAGTGTGACGGCCGAGAAGGCGGTCTTCGGCCAGCGCGGACTCACCATCGAAGGCTTGGAATTCGAGTCGAACAAGCCGGCCACCAACCGCGTCGCGTGGTCCGCAGGCACGATCAAGTACATCGGCGACGATGGCAATATCGCTACGTTCAACATCGCCTCGGGCTCATCGGCAATTTGGACCACCGGCACCCTGTACGTCTATTACGTCAAGGGCGGCACGATACTCGCCGCGACGACGACAGTGGCCACCGCGTTCCAGGCCGATCGTGTTGTGCTGGCCACCTACAAGGGCGGCCTGGACCTCGTGACAGACTATGGTCGCACGATCATCGACGGCTCGCACATCAAAACTGGCTCGGTCGATACCGCTCAGATGAAGGCGAATTCGATCACGACCCTTCTGCTCGCGGCTGGCGCTGTCACTGCGGATAGATTGGATGTCACTGCTCTGTCGGCGATCTCCGCTGATCTCGGAACTGTAACGACGGGCCTTTTGCAGAACGTTGCCGGCACAATGATCATCGACCTGGACGCCGGCTTCATCTCCATTGCGGTGCCCTGATGCCAAAACTCGGATATGGAATTCTTGCCAACGGCAACCCAGCGCTGCGCATTGCGCTGGATAATGGGACCGATTTGCGTGCCGAGCCGTCCTCCAACGTCGGCAAGTTTCAGTTCGACAGCGAGAACACGAAGCTCAGTCATATCGAATATATGATCACCGAATTGCACATAACCTACGGCGGCAGTGGCTGGAACGGCATGAGTGTTTGGTTCTTTAATCCAGGTGATTTTCACTGGACCACGCCAATCACCACAAACCCCGGTGGTGTCATGGGAAATACTTGTGGAGGCCAAATTTACAACGAGGGCGAGGTTGGTAATTGGTCTAAGCATCTATTCAAAGAATTCTGGGACTTTGGGTATATGCCGCTGGTCGAGTATAAACAACTTGAAGCAGGAACGACCGATACTTTTAAGGGACCGCTGCTTGACAAAACACTTGGTAATTATAGCGGCAAAATAGTAAGCATGAATGGCAAAATCGCCAATTGGACGGTAGGGTTTAGGAACGTAAACTGGAATGACTATCGCAGGGAATGCTACAGGATTTTCACTTCCAGTGGCAAAAGTTATGTCGAAACCGTGTGGCGTCTGCCCATACGCGACGTTCCTCTGACAGATTACTCAACGACACCTGTTTCTGGTCAGCAGGTGCTGCTTCTGAGCCCCACGACGGCCCGCCTCGCATTGCCGGGGCGCGACGTTAGTGACACGGACCCCAACCACTACATCTTCCACGAGGACAAAATCCCGGCCAAAATCATGGCGGCTGGGGACGTAAACATCGCGCTCGGCGGGACGGTGACAATCAATACGCCGCTGCCACTCAGCATCCTGACTTCCATGGATTTCCATGTCAAACGGCAAGCCGATGCTGAATTCTGGAACCCGCCTTATTTCATTGGCACGGGCGAAGACCAAGAGTTGGGGTTCACCTACAAGGTACAGGCACAGAGCATTCTGATCACAAACCTCGCGGAATCTGCGATCACAGTTCGTTATGTCATTCACGCCTCCGACGACCAGGCTCACACGACAGGCGGAAAGAAGGTGCTCCTGAAGGGCAACGATGGGGTGCAAGACTTCATCCAGATCAAGCGCCCAGGCTCGTCCGATCTCGCGCCGGGCCTGAATGACATCATCATCGACACGCGTCTGGCCTATATGCCGATCATCGCGGAAGGGTGGCTTGTTTGGCCTACTGACTTTCCGACCGTGGTCGCCAGCGGTGCACGCCATAAGGGTGAGCGAATGGCCACCGTTTCTTTTGCCAACCCCGATCCGAAATTCAAACCATACGTCAAGCAAATTGTGGTGTTCCCGGAAACCAACAGGGTCGTGTCCAATAGCGATAACGGAATGCATCAGGTCTTCGTCGACGCCGGCTCATGGACCGGCCGATGCACGGCCAGAAGCTCGTGGGCTAACCTCCATGAGACGAGCGTGGATTTCTACATGGCGGGCAGCAACCCCTACGATATGGATGGTGGCGGCACCAATCCGGTCTACCCTGATGACCCGGCACTAGGGCTGCGATATTACATCTTTGCCATCCCGAACAGTCTTTAAGGATCAATTCGACAATGACGTTCGACACCCGAGAATCCAGTCGCTACAGCGGCGCGCCAATCACCCTCTATCTTATCCGGGGTGCTGAAAACGAAACCGCTGATGTGCCGCTCGGCCCGTTCGCCTTTTGCGACGGTGAGACCGATATCGTTCGACCGATTCTCGACAGCGAAGGAAACTCGGTCGATACGACCTTTCACCCTTGGCCGATCAAAAAGAGCGACCTGTCGCATGACGGCACGCTGGACAAATCCGACCTCACGGTGTCGATGGCGCTCGGCTCGGAGATGGATACACTGTTCCTCGCCTATCCGCCGTCTCAGGTGGTCAACCTGACGATCTTCGAAGGCCATGTGGGCGATGCCGTGACCGTGGGGAATTTCCCCGCTGTCTGGCTCGGTCGCATCACCAGCGGTGCCTACAAGGACAACGAACTCGATTTGTCGTGCGTGCCGGTCTCCACGTCGATCAAGCGGCCGGGGTTGCGTCGCAATTACCAACTCGGCTGTCCGCACGCGCTCTACGACGCGACCAGTTGCGGTGCGAGCAAGGCCGCCGCAACTGTGACGCGGGAAACGGTTTCAGTCGTTCGCAACGTGATCACGATGGATGTCAGCCTCGGCGCGACCTACGCACAATACGTTGGTGGGCTGCTCGAATGGGCGAATTCCGACACGGGCCAGAAGGAACTGCGGACAATTTCGGCCGTGCATCCCGCAGGGCTGGTGATCACAGTCCGTGGCGCCGGCAGAGGGCTTGCGCCTGGCACAACCTTGTCGGTGATCCGTGGCTGCAATCGTCAGATGAGCGGCTGCAATCAGCACATCGACAGCGTGGCCGGTGGCTCAAATATCCGCAACTACGGCGGTCAACCGTTCATACCCCTGGAAAACCCGCTGTCGCAGAAAAGCCAGTTCTATTAAAATCACGTTTAACGTGACAAACACGTGATATTGTGCGATAGGTCTGCCCCATGCCGTTCTTCCTAATCCCTCTGTTGATCAACCTCATCATCGGCATTGCCTTGCAGGCACTCGGCTATCTGCTGATGCCGAAGTCCAAGAGCGAGAAGACCGATGAAGTCACCGACATGGACAGTCCGACCGCAGAAGGCGGCCGGCCCATTCCGGTGGTGTTCGGCGAGATCGAAGTGACCGGCGTCAACATCGTCTGGTTCGGCGACAAGGCAACGACGACGCGGAAGATCAAGGCGTGAACGATCCCCATCTCACCATTGCTGATATCCGCGTGCTCTACTGCGTCAAGGGCGCTAAGAAGGGTTTCGAGACCGCAGGGCTGGACTTCACCAAGTTCATCCGCGAGGGCGCCAAAGCATCGGAATTGCGCGGCTACGGGTATGACGCGGTGATCGATCGCGTGGTTGAATCCATCCGTGCCAAGGGCGCATCCGATGGGCGGTAAATCCAGCAAGGTCGAAATCCACGAATACACGATGTCCCTGCACGTGGGCATCTGCGCCGCTGGCGAAGGGCTCAGCCTGATAGCTCTAAAATACGGCGAGAAGGAATTCTGGCGCGGCGATGCGGCCGATCAGGCTGTGTTCCCCATCAACAAGCCGAGCTTGTTCGGCGGCCTCAAGAAAGAGGGCGGCGTCAAGGGTCTCGTCTGGTGGTTGCCGGGCAAGTCGGACCAGGCCATGCCCGAGACCTTGGCCACGAAACTTGGGCTGACCAGTGCAACGTGCCCTGGCTTCCGGGGGCTGACCAGCATCTTTCTGACCGGCACGAAAGCAGCATCTGAGCCGAGCAGTCCGCCGTGGTGGATACCGGGCATTATATCGAGCCTTGCCGGTAACCCTGGCAACAACAAGGGCGGCTTCTATTTAGGCGCCAACAATCCCTATCTGCGGGCATTGTCAGCGCGTGTGCGACGACCCTCCATCGGTCTGAATCCCGCCATTGCCATGCTTCGCATTCCGGATGATTCGAAGGGCAACCAGCAGTACGCCTCGAACCCCGCGCACATGATCTACGAATGCCTCACCAACACCGGTTGGGGCATGGGCGAACTGCCGAGTGCGATCGACAAGCCGACGTTCGAGGCCGCCGCGCAGACGCTCTACAACGAAGGCTTCGGCCTCAACATGATCTGGACCCGTCAAAGCGAAGTCGGCAAGTTCATCGGCGAAATTCTCACGCATATCCAAGCCGCGTTGTTCGTCAACCCTTCGACCGGCAAGCACACGCTCAAGCTTCTGCGCGGCGACTACGATGTTGAGGCGCTGCCAGTCATCGATCCGAGCAATGCGAAACTGTCGTCGTTCAAGCGCAAGGCTTGGGGTGAAATTTCCAACGAAATCGTCGTCACCTACACGAACCCCGAGACCGGCAAGGAAGCAACAGTCTCGTCGCAAGACCTCGCCGGCATCGCGGCCGAGGGTGGCGTCGTCTCGTCATCGCAAAACTACTATGGCGTGGCCTCCGAGGCATTGGCCATCAAACTAGCCGATCGCGATTTGGCCACTATGGTCAATCCCATTGCCACCTGCGAGGCAACCGTCACCCGCGCTTTTTGGGACACGGTTGCCAACGACGTGGTGAAGGTATCCTGGCCGCAGTTCAACATCGACGAGATCGTGTTTCGCGTCTCCGAGGTTAACAAGGGCGAGAACACGGTCGACCTAACCCTCTACGAGGACATATTCGGTCTCGATCACGCGAGCTACCTGGTCCCTGGCGATACCGCATGGGTCAATCCATCGCTACCACCAACGGCGGCGACCTATTACCAGTTGGGCACCGCACCAGCGTTCATGACGGCGGCAGCGCTGTCGCTCAGCGATCCGTCTGAACTGGTCTACCCGGAAGTCCTGAGCGCGGTGACCGTGGGCGCCGACAGCGATGATGATGTTGGCTACGACCTGGTGTCGAATGTGACCGACGTCAACGGCACCACGACGCGGGAATCTCTTGGAAGCGGCCCCTATCGCGGCACCTGGGCAATCCTTAGCGGCTTGATCGCTGAATCGGAAACCGTGATACCCGAACTCACCGGATTGCGCGGCCCCGAGCCGATCGCCGGCAGTTTCATCCTGATCGGCCTGGGTCCAGACGAATACACCGAGATCGCCACCGTGCAGGCGATCGACGTAGACGGATATCATCTCAACCGTGGAATGCTCGATACGATCCCGCGCAACTGGCCGGTAGGCACGCGAGCCTTCGTCATCCCGCCAGCGGTGCCTGTAGTCGACGATACGATCCGTTCCGCCTTCGAGGACACCGCCTACTGGATTCAGACCAAAACCACATCCGGGCAACTCGACCTGGAAGACACGCCGCAGGTCAATGTCTCGTTGACCGAGCGTCCCTATCTGCCGAACCGGCCTGCGAACGTCCAAGTGAACGGCGTGGGCTTCGGGATCGTCGACGCGAACGAGGCAACCGAACTGACTGTGACGTGGGCGAACCGCAACCGGGTGCTCGAGTCCACGCAGGCGATGAAGTGGAACGATTCGGGCGTTGCCGGCGAAGTGGGCCAGACCTCGAAAGTCATGGTGACCACCGAAGCCGGTGCGCCGATCGTCACTTACTCGATGCTGGCAGGATCATCCAAGGTCATTCCGCTCACGGACGTGGCAGGCATCAGGCGCGCCCGCATCTCAGTAACGGCAGAGCGGGACGGGCTTCAATCGCTTCAGGCAATGAGTCTGCTCGTCTACCTGATCACGCGCTTCTTCAGCGACGCCACGATAAACGGCGCCGGCTCGATGACCATCTCGCCCAGGAAGAAAATCCTCCGCTCGGTGTCCTTCCAGGGCGGCGGTTCACTTTCCGCGTCACGCGCGCGAGCCTTCACGTCGGGCTTCTCGGCAGGCTTCCGCTAAACCCCATCAGGATCAACGCACATGGCTGATTTCTCCGACTATCTCGAAAACAAAATCCTCGATCACGTGTTTCGGAACACTGCCTATACGCCGCCCGCGACCATCTATCTGGCGCTCTACACAGCAGCGCCCACCGACGCGGGCGGCGGCACGCAGGTCACTGGCGGCGGCTATGCACGCAAGGCGGTGACGTTCGGAGCCGCTGCCGGTGGGGCAATGGCGAATACGAACCTGATCGACTTCCTGGCGACCGGTGCGAACTTCGGCACCATCACCCATGTCGGTGTTTTCGATGCCTTGACGGCGGGCAACCTGCTCGCATGGAAGGCCATCAGTTCGATTGTCATCAACGACGGTGACACGATCAGCTTCCCGATCGGCAGCATCATCATGGGACAGGATTAAACGCTATGGCCGTGCGCACCAGGGCTCAGCTTAACAGCGATGCCGACACCAATCTCAACGACAACACGACCGGCGACATCTCGCCAGCCGATATTCGCACCATCGCCAAGAACCTCGCTGACAGTGCCAAGCTCGCGGAAGACATCGGGACGGCTGCGACGAAGAACACCGGCACTGGCGCCGGAAACGTGCCGGTGCTCGATGCGGGCGGCTTGCTCGATGAAGCGATCCTGCCGGCGCTGGCGATCACGGATACTTTCGAGGTCGCGTCTCAGGCCGCTATGCTGGCGCTGACTGCGCAGCGCGGCGACATCGCCGTTCGCTCGGACCTGAACAAGTCCTACATCCTCAAGACCGCGCCTGCGACGACACTGGCAAATTGGGTCGAGCTTCGCACGCCGACCGAAGCGGTGCTGTCTGTCGCGGCGCTTTCTGGTGCGATCAGCGCGGCCGCACTAAAGGTGGCCCTGGCAATAGCCGTGGCCGACATCACCGACGCCTCTGCCAACGGCCGTTCGCTAGTCTCTGCCGCCGACTATGCGGCCATGCGGACGCTTCTCGGTCTGGTGATCGGCACCAACGTTCAAGCGTACGATGCGCAGCTTTCGTCGCTGATTCGGATCAACAGCCAAAGCGCAGCTTATGGACTTGTACTCAGCGACGGGGGTAAGGCGATCTATCACCCGCCTGCCGACGCGACGGCGCGCATTTTCACAATCCCCTCGAATGCCGCTGTTCCTTACCCGAACGGAACAGCACTGACCTTCGACAACGATATCGGCGCAGGCGTCATTACGATCGCCATCGACACCGACACTTTGGTGCTGGTCGGGGCAGCCGGAAGCACAGGCTCGCGAACCCTGGCGTCAGGAGGCCAGGCTACCGCGCTCAAGGTCTCCGCGACCCGCTGGCGAATCTCTGGCGTAGGACTCACGTAATGGCTTCCGTCAGCCAAATGGCGCTATTGGCCGCCATGGGTGCCTCGGCGGCACCGAACGTGGTGCAGCGAGTCGCTTCAGGATCGGCTGCGCGCGCTACCTCCACTGTGCTGACATGGGCCGCTGCGACAGCCGGAAACCTTATCGTCATTGAGTTCGTTTGCGAGACCAACGCAGCGGCCCCAACGACGCCGGCAGGCTACACGCTATGGGCTTCGGGCAACCTCTCAAACGGCGGGGCGCAGACGGTTGGTATTTTCTACAAGGTTGCGGCTGGCGGCGAGACTGGCGTCACGATTGTTCATGGTAACAACGCCACCTGCTCGATTATGCGTGAGATTTCCGCCACGTCTGGAGTGATTGAATTCGGCACCCCGACGGTGGCGACCACTCTTAACCCCGATCCTCCATCGCTGACACCAGCTGGCGGCTCGAAGAAGTATCTGTGGATCGCTGGCGCCGACTATCCCACGACAACGGCATCGGCCTATTCGAGCGGATATTCCAACGGCCTTACCGGTGCCAGCACCACCAATCTTTACAGAGTTTCATCGGCCGAGAAAACAGCCACGGCCTCGGTCGAAGACCCCGGCGTTCTCACACTCGGGTCGTCCGTCAAATGCGTCGCCTTTACCTACGCAATTTCACCGATCGGTTGAAATCACGTTTAACTTGATAGTCACGCAAAAACGTGCGATTGATTGCCTGAACTCACAAGGCGTCGACAGCATGAACTTCCATCGTCTCTCGGGTCTGTTGAACCGGCTGTTCGGCGGGCGTGCCGATCAGACTTTGTGCGCTCGAATGGCCGAAGGCTACGGAACCCAATGCCTGTTCTGCCAAGTCATGCACCGATTGGTCGAGCCGAACCACTGCATGATCGAGCTTGTCAACTGGCGGCGCCGCCAAGCGAAAAGGATCGCAGAATGAACCTTCCAGGCGACTGGCTCCCGAACGCAACAATACAGAGAGTCGTGTTGCACTGGACGGCCGGCTCCCACAAGGCGACGGACTTTGACCGCAAGCACTACCACGTCCTGATCGAGGACGACGGTCGGCTGATCCGTGGCATTCCGACGATCGACCTCAACACCTTGCCCAAGGCGAAAAGCGGTTACGCCGCGCACACGCTCAACTGCAACACCGGCTCGATCGGCGTTTCCCTGTGCGCCATGGCCGGCGCTATCGAGCGGCCGTTCCAGGCAGGCACACAGCCGCTGACGAAGACGCAATGGGACATGGCATCCACCGTCGTTGCGCAACTCTGTCGCCGCTACACGATCCCCGTTGGGCCGAGGACAGTGCTGTCCCACGCCGAGGTCCAGGCAAATCTCGGTATCCAGCAGCGCGGCAAATGGGACATCGCCATGCTGCCATTCGATCCGGCCTTCGACACGGCGCGTGAGTGCGGTGATCGCTTCCGTGCCGAGGTCAAGGCGAAGCTTTGATGAGCCCGCCGAAGTCTTCGTCGCGCCGGTTTACCAAGCGCATGGTCATCGCCAACACGGCGTTGGCCTGGGCAGCGGTGTTCCTCTCCATCCTTTATGCGCAGGCCGCCTACGTGGCAGCAACCGCGATCGGTCTCATCCTCGCTATCAGCGGCGCCTACATGGGCATCGGACATATGGATTTGAGGCAGATGCTCAAAGCCATGCTGCCGGGCACCGCTTCCACCTTCATCTCAGATGTTCCCGCCGATCCGGCGCAAGGAGACGACGTGCAATGAGCGCCTTGGACACCTGCCTTGTCACCGGTACGATCCTCAATCCTGACGGCACGCCGAGCTATCCGGCGACCGTCACGTTCAAGCTGACGCAACGAGACTACGACGACTCAAACATCGTGCTGCCGGCGCCGGTGAGCGTCGATACAGACCCGGCCGGACACATAAGCATCCCTCTCTGGCCGAACGTGGATGGCCGGGCGGGGACTGTCTATTGGTGCAGCATCGCGGTCGGGCCCGAGTTGTGGAACCGCGATCGGTACGCCACGTTTGTCGTCGCCGTACCCGACGCTACCACTGCCGATCTGACGGCCATCTCAGAACTGGTTGCACCGTCGAAGGTCGATGATGCCAGAACGGCCGTCATCCTGGCGCAAGCTGCCGCCCTGGAGGCGCACGATGATGCGGCATTAGTTGCCGCAGATCGTCTCGCGATCGGAGGGGATCGTGTGCAGACCGGTCTCGACCGCGTGGCGGTGGCGGCAGATAGGGCTGCGATCGAGGCCATCATCGAACCAGTCACAACCGTTGCCGAGCACATCGACATGGTGATCACGGTTGGGGCGAACATCACCACCATAGCGGACGCCGTTGGACCCCTCACTTCTATTCAGACCGCCATGCTTCAGATGGCGACTTCCTTCACCGACTCGCAAACCCGCTACATCAACGCCATGGCGTTCTCATAGGATTTGAAATCATGACCGTAGAAGCTGAAATCGCCGCTCTCACGACTGCAGTGAACACCCTTACGGGTGCCGTCGATGTCCGGAAGGCGACGCTCGATACTGCCGTTTCGGATGCAGAGGGTTTTGCCGGCGAAGCCAATGACGCCAAGAACGCGGCTGGGGTCAGCGAGACCAACGCAGGAAGCTCAGCCGCTGCTGCGCTCGCCTCCAAGAACGCGGCTGGGGTCAGCGAGACCAACGCAGGAAGCTCAGCCGCTGCTGCGCTCGCCTCCAAGAACGCGGCCGGGGTCAGCGAGACCAACGCAGGAAGCTCAGCCACTGCTGCGCTCGCCTCCAAGAACGCGGCCGGGGTCAGCGAGACCAACGCAGCAAGCTCAGCCGCTGCTGGGCTCGCCTCCGAGACCAACGCAGGAAGCTCAGCCGCTGCTGCGCTCGCCTCCAAGAACGCGGCCGGGGTCAGCGAGACCAACGCAGGGACCAAGGCCCTGCTTGCTCAGACATGGGCTGAAGGAACGCTTCCTGGTGGGGCCGGCACGAAGTCCTCTAAGGAATGGCAGGCGCAGGCGGCGGCGCTCTTTGCGGGAGGCTATACAGCGTCGACGATCCCGTCTGCGGCGATCGCCGCTATTAAGGCACTCAACACGGCAACGTTTCCAATCGTCTATCGGAACGATGTCGGCAAAGAGGGCTTTTACGAATGGGATGCCACCGTTGATACCCAAAGGTCAAAAGCAGACCTCACCGAAGAGTACACTTATATCTCGCCCAATATAGCTGTTAATGGTGCCTACAAGCGGGTCAATCTCTCGTCGAATGAACAAAGTGCAATCAATAAGGCACTAAACGAGAGGCCATTTGAAGCTCCCCCGGAAGTCATCGATACATTCAACGCGATTGTCCCTCGGTCACCTTACTATGGGCGGCAGGTCAATTGGAATAGTAAGTCGGAAGACCTAACCGACGTACACTATGCCAAGGACACGCTCACCCTTGTGGCGGGTGATACTGTCAAATGGCAGGGAATCACGCTCCAGCGCATCACCAATACGGGTGGCTATGGCTCTTGCCGCATTCGTGATTTGCGAGCATCCGATTATCCTTTGATCCCAGGCAAACGCTACATCGCGTCTGTCGTGGCATGGGCACCGTTCATCGAAACGGATAGTGAAGGCATTGCGGGTCCATGGAACCGCTTCATGTGGCTTCAATCTGTCGCAAACGGCAACACGTTCGGCAGCGCCGCGAAAATGATTGGCCCGGTTCCACGCCGAATTTCAATTGTGATCGAGGCAGACACGTCAACGACGTTTAAAGTCGTCGCCGATCCGCGTCTTAGTCTTTCAGCACAGGTTGCCAGCTCTACTGCGTTTGGCTGGTATTACGCAAACTATCCGCTCGGCGGCATCACACCAGCCCCGATGGATATCTACATCGGCGGAATGCAAATCGAGGAAGCGCCGAGCCAGACCGAAAAAACCGGCATCGTCACACTTGGAACTTCAATCGACGTCGGCGGCGGCGGTGCTGGCATTGGTGCCATGTGGACTTCTGGTCGCGGCTGGCCGCGCTGGTTCGAGGGCTTGTTGAACGTCCCAATCTATTGCGCGTCCATTGGCGGTCAATCTTCGGCTACTATCCTTGCCCGCTTTGATACGGACGTTGCACCGCTTGCGGCAAGCGCGCGGGATATCGTTCTCTGTCACAACGTCAATGACTTTTCGAGCGGCTTCAATAGCGCGGCTTACCGCTCGAATTGGCAACAGATCACGGACAAGGCAATTGCGGCCGGTTTCCGGGTCATCCACATGACAATCCAGCGGCGTTCCATGTATGACTATGCGAACGGTGCCGCCGATCTGGAAGCCGAAAATGTCTATATCAAAGCAACTTATCCCTTCGTGATCGACCGCGATAAGGTGCTGCAAGATGCGTTGAACGCCAATCTCCTTAACAGGTTCTATGACTCGGACGGCATTCATCAAAGCCACAAGGGTAACCGCGCTTTCGCCTTCATGCTCTTTCATGAGTACCGGCATTTCTTCCCGTTCGACAATGCGCAACCTGGCCCGTATCAGGTCACGGTAAACGACAATTCCAAGGTGCAGAGCTTTGGGAGCCCGTCCTGGCTCAATCGTCGGTGGGCAACAAGGGTAGATGCCTCGGGCTCGATCTCATCGCTTCGTGATGTAGAAAAGGCGACTGCTCCAATCTTAGTGTTTGAGGGCGCTGCGGGAAGCTCGAAAGTCTTTCAGTTGCCGTGCGCCAATTATCAGCGCGCTGCAGAGAGGGTTAATACTGACGTTCAGGTGCAGACGATCATCAACGCCACCAGTGACAATCAGGACGTTACCATCCAGTATTATGCCCGCGACATCGCTGATGCTCTCGCTGCTTATGGTTCGGCCTATGTCATTCGCCCTGGCGAAAGCGTGACGCTGATGACGGATGGCACCGCCACTTGGCGGGCTGATCTTGGCGGGAGCCCGAAGCAGCAGACGATTTCTACCGATGCTAACTCCACGCTTCTTCCGGCGAGCAACACTCCCGAGGTGCGCCATACGGGAACTCTGACGGCCAATCGGGTTATTACCCTGTCCACGACTAGCGCTATCGCTGGGAAAACCAAGTTCAAGATAACCAGAACTGGTGCCGGAGCTTTCAATCTAAACATCGGCGGGCTGAAAGACTTGGTGCAAAACACTTGGTGCGAGGTCGTCTACGACGGAGCAGCCTACTACCTGTCGGCATACGGCGCGCTGTAACGGCCAAATTCACGTTTAACTTGTGAAACACGTTTAAACGTGCAATTAGTGGGGGCGAAACAGAGGTCCGTCAATGAGCATCGCTCTCGCCGCTTGGCAGTTCGTCCGTCCGTTCCTCACCTTCAAGCTCGCGCTGCCGGTGTGGGTCTTCCTCGTGGCCGGCGCCTGGCTATGGATCGACAAGACCTCAGCCATTCGCACGGCCGTCAACAAGTATGCCGCCGAACTGATTGCAGGCGCACAGATGGATGCGCTCAACGCGCAACTGATCGAGGAACGCCGCATCCGCGCCTGGTCCGACCGCAAGGCCGAGGAAGCCGGCAAGCTCGCGGACGCCGAGCGCGCAGCCCGCGTCGATTTGGAAATCAAGCTCACTCTCACCGACAGCAAAAGAAAGGGTCTTGCCGATGAACTGGCAGAGATCACGGCGCACCCTGTTTCTGGCGACTGCACTGTTGACCAGTTCCTTCTTGACCGGCTGCGCAACAAATAAGGCCCTGCTCGGGCAAGCCTATACCGACAAGGCCAAGGCCGAGGCTGCACAGACCGCGTTGCAAGCGGCCGAGAAGCGCGTCCAGGAAGCTCGTCGGATGCCCAACTGGCCCGACAAGTGTCGCCGCCACCACCACAGCGGAATCGTGCTCGGCGATCGGCAGAGTGTCGCCAACAAGAAGGCTGACAACGCCATCGGCGCCGCCAACGACCAGACCGACGCCTGCGCGGCTCTCTACGACGCCTGGCAGAAGGCGAGGGAGCCGAAATGACCGAAGCTGAGATTCACGAAATCGCCAACCAGGCGGCGCGGGAAGCGGTCAAGGAGACGCTGCTGACTCTCGGGTTCGCGGTGGACAAGCCGCTCGATGCGCAGGCTGACATGCAGTTCCTTCGCAGGTGGCGCGAGTCGAGCGACACCATCAAGCGCCAAAGCATCATCACCGCCGTGGGGATCATCACAGTTTCCTTTCTCGGCCTGATCTGGACGGCGCTCAGAGGTCACCCCTGATCGCCTGAAAATTCCTCGTGCATATGGATGTCAGTTTTGGCGATCCCCCTTTCCGACGAACTTGCGCAGCAAGCGGCCGACGCATATCGGGCTCACGGCAATAACAAAGCCGCCGCCGCCGCCGCGCTCGGTCTTTCACGTACAACGTTTATTGCACGCCTGTCAGTGGCCTCGCTACGCGGACTGCTCGGCACGAAGCCAGTCCTGCCGGGCTTCCAGATTCACAGCACATCGACGCAGCTTGGTCCCGATGGCGAGTTGCAGCGCGAGTGGATACAGCAGAAGCCGGAATCGGGTGAAGAATTCGTGCTGCCGGCCGGCCACACCATCAAGGGCGTGTCGGCACTGGTCGGCCCTGACGATCGCGTCATGGCGAAGTGGATCAAGACGCGCGAGGATGGACCGGACCTCGACGCGAAGATTGACATCATCCAGCGGGCGTTCGAAAACTTCGAGCCGCGCGCGCCATACATCCTCCGGCCCACGGACTGCGACAGTGAGCGCCTGACCGCCTACATCTTCTGCGATTGGCACCTCGGTCTGTTCGCCCACGGCAAGGAGACGGGTGGGCCCGACTGGGACTTGTCGATCGCCAAACAGGTGCTGCGCGAGACCGTTTCCGATTTGATCGGCCAGTCGCCGAAAAGCAAGCACGCCATCATGCTCGGCCTTGGCGACATCCTTCACGCGGACAACAGCCGCAACATGACTGAGAGGTCGGGCAACGTTCTCGACGTGGATACGCGCTATCCCAAGGTGCTGGAGACCGCCTGCGATCTGCTGGCTGAAGCCGGTGAGAACATCGCCGCCAAACACGATCGCGTCGAGATCGTCACGAAGCCCGGCAATCACGATCCAGAATCAACGGTCGGCATTCGCCAGGCGCTGCGCATGTACTTCCGCAACACCGAAAGCGTGGATGTCGATACCAGTCCCAACCCTTTCTACTGGCGTCGGTTTGGCGTGAATCTGCTCGGCGGCGCGCACGGCGACAAAGCCAAGCCCAAGGACATGCCCCTGATCATGGCGAACGTGCGCCGGCAGGACTGGTCGGATACGACAACCCGGCATTTCCACACCGGCCACATCCATCACGACACGCTGCAAGAAATTGGCGGGGTTCACGTCTACTCCCATCGAGCACCGGTGGCGCAAGACGCCTACCACGCGGCTAACGGGTATCTCGCCGGCCGCTCGATGCGCAGCTTCAACTACCACGTCGACAAAGGTGCGCGTGGTAGCACAGAGATCGAAATTCGCTGATGAGATTTCCCGGTTAGTATGACCGCCTCCGGGCTCCTGTCCAACAGGAGACATTATGGCCTTCCTCCCTGCGGCTAAGCCGCAGCAAGCATCAACCGCTCGCTCATAGCCTGGCTAAAGCCAATCTCCACCGCGTCCCAAATTCCCCCCTGAACCTGCGCGCTCAAGACTCGCGACAAGAAGGTTGAATTAGACTTTGCTAACATAAAGTCATGCAACTCCAAGTAGTACGCGCGACCGGTGGCGCAATCTACAGAATAGTCCCCCGATCGAATAGGATTCCAAGGTAGGGGTTTTGGATATTCGCCATTGGCGTCGACTCCCACGAAAGATAGGCTACAGAAGCTCATTACATTTTTTCCCTGAGTGGTAGGCGTTAATACAACAACGCTGTCAAATCAGTGCCTGCGAATGCTTCTGATTTGGGCGGGGGGACAAGCTGTGGCGTGTCTTCCTTCGACAACACGAAATCACCTAAGATGTCAATCAGACATGAATTGACATTGACTATTTTTTCATCACTGCGACTCCTTTTCGGGTCATGGGCATTTATTCCTATATAAGTTTCACTTTCAAAATGAAAGCGGGAATGTAAAAACTCCACATATTCACGTTCGGCTTCCGGTCGCGCCAATAGCCGATACGTTGTTTCACAGGCATCCCGCGTCCACACGACCCACATCACGTCCATCAGCGGACTTTTGCCTCGCTCCTTTTCGAGGAACGCCGGTCGCCAGGTGAGCGGCAGGATGAAGGCGGGTGGGTGCGTCTCGAACAACTTGATCCGACTCTTGGCGTGCCAATATTGCGACTTCAGCAGGAAGGCTGCGTTCGGCGCGATCGATAGTGCGCGCTTGATGAAAGCCTCAGCCAGGTTGAAAGGCGGATTGGTGATGATCCAATCACACATGAAATTGACCTCGCAGGTCAGAAAGTTGACGCCAGCGACGCCGTAGCCGCAATCCTCACGCAGATCGCTGGCCCACACGGCGTCGGTGCCGAGGTAGTGCCCGAGAACGTCAGCCATGGCGCCGTTGCCGCAGGCGGGCTCCCACGCGGTCGTGGCTAGATCGAGCTTAAGGAACTCCATCAACGCAGCCGTCACGTTGTGCGGCGTCGGGTAGAAGTCAGCGGGCTTGCGCTTGTGGACCTTCTGCGATGCCACCAAGGCGTCGGCGTAGCTGTGCTCGCTCATGCCGCGACCTTCCCCGATAGGCCGACCAAACGCGGACGGTCACAGGTCTTGCGAATGTGGAAGGTCATGAGAGATTCCCGTTAAAAGTGATTGATCAGGCGAGCAAATCGCTCAAATCGTTGGGATCGGCCTTGGGTTTTATGAGCGCTTGCCGGCGTTGACCGTCTACCAGGTTAAGCGCGTCAACGATGCGTTCTGCGTCGTCTCGAGTCCAGGTCCAGGCGATAGGGTCAGTCATGCCAAGCTTGGAGTCGTAGATCGCATAGAGATGGTCGGACCAGTGATCCTCACCGTCGTCCGCTACCCACTCATACGAAAAGCGCAGCATCACACCAGCAAATCGTCCAGGTCGGTGTCGTCTTTAGCCGGAACGGACACCTGCTCAGGTGCCTTTCCCGCGACCAGTATCTCGCTCACAGGTAAGCGAGGCATGGCAGCGGTCATTCGCTTCCTCGGCTCGTAGGGTTCCGACAAATTCGGTGGCGTGGTCAGAACCTCGACGATGCAGGCAACCGGGTCTTTTCCGACGCTGACAATCCAATCGTTGGTCAGCCAGAACTGCGAGATGGCCTGCCAGCCTTCCGGCCCGATGTTCAGGGCCAGGCTTGTGAGCTTGCCCCTGACCGGGGCACCGCGATCGTCACGCGACTTGGATATAGCCCGTAGCGCAGTGACGAGCTTTAGACCGAGGGCGGCGTCATCCATGGTCAGACCAGCAAATCGTCGTCATCGTCTTTGGTGACCGGGCTTACGCCCCTCACCGGCACATCGCCGAGCAGATCGTCATCGTCTGCGGCCGGCGATTGCGTGGCAACCGTGGTGCCCTCGAAGGCGGCGGCCTTCTGCTCGGACGTCAGACCCATCTGCTCGTCGTAGGCCGTGGATTTCAGCATCCCGGTCTCAACGTTGAATTCTAGGCCGGTTTCGACCGCCTTGCCACCCGGATAGACGCGCTCAAGTTCTTCGAGCAGTGGCGTCTTCTGCAAGACGAGACGGAACCCTTTGTCGGTGCCGGGGAAGGGGTAGACGTTGACGTAGGGACTGCCCTTGGTCTTGCGGATCAAGCCGCGCAGTTCGCCGAGTTTCATAGATGTCTCCGTTCTTTAAATATGTTGCCATTCGTGTCGATTAACGACACGACTGATTTGCGGCTGACGCACGCCGAACTTTGTCGCAAGTTCTGACTGAGAAGTGTTACAAGCGTTAGTTCGAATGTACAGCACGTCTTGCTCAGTAAGCTTTGCCCACGGTATCTGCGTTCCGCGAGGTTGCTTTCCGTTTCTAATTTTGTCTGCGCAATTCTCGGTTGGCGTACCCCAATAGAGATTGTCCAACCGATTATTGGCCGGTCGATCGTCCTTGTGGCAGCCGTACTTTCCCTCGGGTCGCGGTCCAACAAAATTCTCAAGGACCAGCGTGTGAACCAGTTCGCATTTTGCGATGTGATCTCGCCACAGTGTAATGTTCAGAGCACAGAGTCTTCCGTTCTCAAAGGAACGGGCTGGTCTAAGAGTTCTCGCCTTCACTGTGCGATAGTATCCCCGCGCCGATCTCACCGATGGGGAAACCCAAATCTTCCGCGCTAGGCTCATTACCCGTCCGTGATCGGAAACCTGGTAGTAGCCTTCGAAGCCAATGATGTCAGTCCAGGTTTCCATGTGCATCAGACCATGCCGAGCGCCGCCTTATATAAATCCAGGATGGACTCGGCCTCCTGGCGCTCAGCCTGATCCTTCTTGCGCAGTCGGACGATCGCGCGCATCGCGGTCGTATCGAACCCGGTGCCCTTGGCCTCGGAGTAGACTTCCTTGATGTCGAGGGCGATGGTTTGCTTTTCACTTTCGAGACGTTCGATCCGTTCAATAAGGGAACGAAGTTGGCCCGCAGCGACAGTGCTTGCATTACTGCCGCCAGCCAAGCCTGTGTCTAGGTCGTCATCCATTCGGCTAATCTCTCCTATTTGTCGTTTGCTGAAACGTGCTGCCAGATTTTGCCGAGCTTGATCAGCGAAATGGTGCTGATAGACACTCCAAAATCTTCGGCGATGTTTTCGTAACGCTCACCGCCCATGGCGCGGCGCCTGATGATCGGAACGTCGGCTTCGGTCAAGCGAGCGCCAAAAACATCGGACCCTTTGACCCGGTGCCCGTGGCGATCAATGTCGGCCTGGTTCTCCAGTTTCGATGCCCACCGAACGTTGGAAACACGGTTGTTGTCGGTGTTTCCGTCATTGTGGGCAGCGTCGGCACCTTCGAACGGCGGCTCTCCGAGGAAAGTTCGTGCAACGAGAACGGCTACGCGAACGGTCGTTACGGTCCCTGCATGGGACATCGAAACGTGGTGGTAGCCGTTGGTCTTTGCAGACCGGAGGTAGCCAACGCGTTTGCCACTGACTCGTCCCCATGAACTGACCTGGTAGCCGGGGAAGGCAACCACATCGCGCCATGTTTCAACCCTGTCGAGTTCCTTGATCCAAGCAGCGAGCGTCCACGATTCCAGTGCCTCGAATGGGGCCTGCAAATCGCGATCCTCCATGTTGTTGGGGTAGGCCATGCGGTGTCTCCGTTTGTGAAAGTCACTATAAACGTGAAATTAGTCGCGTCAATAGCGATTTCGAAGTTGTGGGCTGTTGAGCGAAATAAAATTGTCCACGGGTATGACGCTGAACTGCCTGGCCACCCGGTCGGGCTCGATCTCGTAGCCGTGCTTTCGGCAGATCAGCGACACCGTTTTGGGGTCGATGCCGGTGGCGCGTGCGATTTCGAGATAGGTGCAGTTCCAGTCCGCCGCGCTGCCATAGCGCCAGACCAGGAAGCGCTGCGCCGCTGCTCTGAACGGGCGCCTCATGGCTTGCTGATCTCGGTGAGGGCTTCGTCGAACGTGCGCTCACCGGGGCTGAGGAACTGCGATCTGCGGACAACTCCTCCCCTATGGAAACGCATTCCGGACATAGCTTGCGCCCCTGCTGCCTCGGCCGTCATGTCCTTGAGCCGCTGTTCACCGACCTCGGTGTGGGGCTCCTTGGGCTCTGGATACTTGACGTACAACCCATCGACCACGGATTGCAGGTCGCGGCGCACCTGGTTGAGATTTCCCTTGGGTGGCCGGTCATCGTTCAGCATGTTCTGGATCATCGCATCACGGAGAACTGTAAGGGAAGCCATGGCTTTGATGATGTGCGAGAGGCTGGGTTCGGGAATCTCTGGATCGTTGTCTTCACCCTCCCACCATTGCATAATGTGGCCCATGGCAGCATCGACGTAGACCGAGGCGCGGACACCGGCGACCCTGTAGTTTGAGCGCCTATATTTGATTGCGCCTTCAAGTAGTGCGACTCCGAGTTCCGCAACTACTGTTTGTGGAACCGGGGTGAAGTGCCGCCACTTGGCCACACCGATAGCGTCCTTCGGATTCTGCGGATTGGTTGGTTTCGTCGTCAACACAGTGCTCCTTCTAAGCGTAACTGATAAAGGTGAAAGCCTTTGCTGCCGGATCAGATCGACGACCAGTTTCTCGGCCGCCTCAGCACGGATGGTGGCGGCGCGCTCATCGGCCTCGGCTTCGAGCAGGGATGCCTTCAGCGCTGCGACATCAACCTCGTCGCCGGAAACCTGCTGCGGTCCTTTGCAGTGGCCGAGGCAGTAGGACTGATCGATGCACGAGCGCGACATCTCGCAACCTGGACCGGTTTTGAACTGCTCGCTCATACCAGGGTATCCGAGGCTTCTGCGGCCGGTGTGATCACTCGATCATTTGTGACATACCAGCGGACGCCGTTGGCATCGTCGATGGTAACGCCCTTCGGGTATGTGCGGATGAGCGTGCCGGTCACGCGAAGCTTCTTGCACGGTTGCCAGGCTTCGAGCTTCATTTGACGAACCTCCCTATTTGACCGCGTAGCCCAAGCGGTCGGCGGTGTTGCGCAAGATCGACGCCAGCATGGGATCGATCTTGTATTTCTCGATCGAGTGGGACAGGCTCATCGGGGAGCCGGCATCCCTGTCCAGGTTGGCAGCCCGCCAATCGAAGAACATCTCAACCAGGTCGAACAAATCCATGCCGTTGACGCCGTTCATGCAATCACCGCCGTATTCGAACTCGTAGAATTCGGGATGGTGCGAGTTGTTCAGGCGGTGGTGCGCGAGCATGGGGCCGAGCATATCCGTGCGGCGCTTGTATTCCTCCGAGCCGGGCAGCGCTGGGCCGTCGCGGTCGATGATCGCCTGCATCGCTTCGAGCGGTCCCATTTCGATGGGTTCGAATTTGGAGGCGTCGTGGACGGTGCCGCGCCGGATCATCTCGGCTGCGAACATCCCGAGAAGCTTGCGGACCTGCGCAATGTGCTTGCGGGTGGCTTCGACGGCAGCGCTTTCACGCCGCACAAGACCAGCACCGCCACAAATGGCGCAAGACGTGCGGCCGAGCGATAGCCGCGCGCCCCCCTTGTCCTCAAAGCCGCTGCCGGCGCAACGAGAGCATTCGCTGCCTGGCACAACTTCGCCAGTGGCGCGACCTTCGGCATCGCGCACCGCGACGTGGCCGAACGGGACGGTGAACGTCTTGCGGTCGATCATGACATGACTCCTTCCTGGTTACGGGCAACGCCGCGCCGGTGCGCCGCGAGGGACGCCTGGACGACATGCTCGGGCACCCAGCCGTTGATGCGAGTCGACCGAGAATGGCCGTCGCTGTCCACGTAGGTGGCGTTCGTGTTGCGATTACCCTGCCAGTCCTCGCCGAGGCGGATGGTCAGCTTTTCGGTGCGCATGACGCAGCCTCACGATCCAGCCATGTGTTCAACTCGGTCTCAGCATCGCGCAATTTCTGAGTTGCCATGATCGCCCATTCGACGGGATAATCAGGCCAGCCGCCCGGTTGATCCTGCCAGTCGAGGCGGAACTTCGCGGCTAGAGCGTAGTGATCGGTGTCATCGAGATAGACATCGCCGGGCATGGGATCGGTTTCAGCAGCGCAGAGCGCTATCCGCACGTCGCCAACGGTTCGCAGGCGTACGGCCATCAGTACGCCTTTCCGCCAACGGCGTTGCGGTTTGCCAGCTGGTGGTCCGCGCGGGTCTTGTTGAACTTGTTTTTATCCAGGATTGCCGCAGCCAGGTTCAACTTCCGAGCGCCGGCAATGTCGAAAATCCTGATGACCGCATCTGCGAGTTCTACCGTCATCGCATCGTGCCAGGGCAGTTTGTCGTCGCGCCCGTTGCCCTTGCGGTGAGCCTCCAGCGCTTCGCTCAACTCGGAATGACAGAGCGCGATGACTTCCCCGAAATTGCGCTCGATTGGGAGCCCGGTCTTGCGGTCGAGATGCCAACCCGCGTTGACGGCCGTCTCGTGGACGATCCTCTGCATGGCCTCCACACCTTCGTAGGCGGCCATCTCCTCGGGGCTCAGGCAGACGAACGCTCCTGTTTCGGCGTCCATCAGCGTGCCTCCCACGGCAACAGGACGACGCGCTGGCACGATGCGGCGTGATAGCGCCGCGTGCAGTCGTATGAATCAACCTGGATGGCGCCGACCAGTACCACGGCGAGCGTGGCAACGCCGAGCACATACATGCCGACGAGTTGCGCGAGATGTCTCACAGACTTGTCTCCTTTTTGCTTTCGACGATTTGCAGTTCGAGCCCGAGAACCGACAAGGCAGCTTCGAGATCGGTGATGCGCGGTTCGGTACGGCCGCTTTTCCAGTAGGCGACGCCGGGCGTGCTGTAGTCGATCGCGGCGGCGAAATCGGCCTGGGCAATGCGCCGCTCGCGAAGGATGGCAAACAGCCGTCTGACTGTCTTCGAGGCGGTACGCGGGGCGACACGCGGTACTCTTGAACGTCGTCCCATACGGTCAGAACGAATGCGGGCTTGCGTACTGGCCGCTAAAGATCATGGCGTTGTTATTGCCGGCACCCTGGAAGGAAGTGTCGGTGTAGTCACGGTTGCCGCTGCCGTTGGTCGTGGCGGAACAGCCGGCCAAGGCAAGGGCCACTGCGAGCAGCGACGTGGTGCGAATGTGGGTCTTCTTCACGAGTTTTCTCCGAGGTTTCACGGTTTCAAGTATCACGTTAATTTCGAGAAAATCAACTAAAAAGTGATACTACCGGACGCCAATCGTCGATCCAAGTGATGCTGCGATTGGGGGCAGTCGCCTCATCAGCGCGGTTGTGGCGACGCCGCATCATGTAGGTTATGTGCCCGGCATCGGAGCCGACCATGGCGTTCTTATAGTTGTCCTCGATCCAGATGCCCGACTTGAGCACTTCGAGCCACCCAGCTTTGCTCTCGCCGAGGGCGAGGCAGATAACGCGCTCGATCATGACGCCGAACACTCGCTGCAGGTTCTCCTTGCGCCGCGCCAGGACGACAGGATCGGCCGAGCAACTGGTCAGCACCGTCAAACGGTGCCCGGCCTGGTGGAGCTTGGCCACGGCGTCGATCGCACCGTCCATGGCGTAGAGTTCACCGAAGGCTTGCGAGGCGTTGAAGCCGGAAATCAGTTCGAAAGAGCGTGCTTCCGTCACGCCCAGCCAGGCAGCCAGCGACCAGGAACTCGGCCCGCCCTGATTGGGCATAATGTCGTGGTTGGCACGGAGCCAATGCCGGAAGCCGCGCTGCCAGTCGAGCAGCACATCGTCACAGTCCAGAATGAAATGCATGTTGACTTGGGTCATCACGATCTCCTTTTTCAAATCACTTCGAGGTGAAACGGTGCGCGGACCCCTGCGCTCCATCGTTCGGCCAGTGACAGCGCCTTTAGAACACGATCGCGCGGGCGGCCCGTGCTGGTGCCCAGGCTGCCGAGGGCGTACTTCTCGCCGCAGCCGCAGGCCATGAAGCCGTCGAGCCCTTCGCCCACCTGGTAGTCGTCCTGGATACTGAACAGGCGCCCCTGATAGCCGACGAGAAAGGTGCCGCCCGCTTCCGCGTCGGTCCCCGTGGCGGCGTAGCCACCGTTCTTCAGGCAGTCCCGAACAGCGTCGATGAATTCGGTCACCATGAACTTGCGGATGTCGTCGTCGGGGTGATGACGCGGTGGCACGAGGCTATGCTGCAGCAGGTTGCCCAGGCGAAACGACGTGGTGTAGCCCATGACGAAATCGCCATTGCGAAACACCTTCGGATCAGCCCGCAGGGTGATGTCGGTGCCGTCTATGCTAGCGCTGTCGCCGCCTAGATAGACACGGCCTTTATCGACAAGTCCGACGATGCAAGTCACGTCGTAATTCCCTTCAGTTCATCAAGGTCCAGGTGCGGGCGAGCGTCTTGTGGCGCCGCATGTAGAAGACACTCAGAGTGTCCTTGCTGCCGTCCTCGGCGACGGTCGGAACGCAATCCGCGCAGCCCATTCGACGTGCCGGCCCGGTGACCCGGTGGCGGATGTCCCGACGAACGGTCATGCCCATCGAGCAAGACTGTATTTCGACAATCACATCACCAACTCGTGGAACTTCCTTGTTCTCGGCCATGGCTGCGATCAGCCAATCCATCGTCAGCCCGGCGTGCGTCTGATCGGGCACGGCACGCAGGTCGGGGAGGGGCGACACTAAGTCCTTCGCCTTGCGGAACCAGTGAAAGCTCATCACAGCGAATCCCCCGCCCCACTGGCGGGGACGGCTTGGGCCTCTGAGAGCGCGGCGAGGCTTCTTCCAGCAACTGTCCTTTCACGCCATACGGCGGCACCGCCATAGAAATCGCAGCCGGGGAGCGGGCCTACTATCCTCGCATCATAGTGCGAAGGGTCCCAAACCATTTCAGCGCCGCACCCGACGACGGCATGGCATGTATTCTGACTAGTCGCGCCGTAGAGTAGATAAGGGTACCCGTCGCCCAGCCATTTGTGCATCGTACCGAAAGCATCGGCGGGAGAAACCGCTTCAAACCAAGTCTCGATAATGTCGAAACCGCGCGCTCGTAGCCATTCGGCCGCTGCCGTGGACTGTCCCGGCCCGTCGCCGGCAAGGAAGAGAGGTACTTCGTCTCGATCCAGTTCAAGGATCACTGCAATGCAGGTTCGGAAGCAGTCTCCGAGCGCGGGATCGGCTGTGTTGTGACGCTGTTTCTGTAACCTCATGATTGCACAGGAATGAGGGCGGCTTCGTCAACGATGAAGCTCTCGTGCACCGTCGCACGGTTTCCCCGCTCATCTTCCAGCAGGAACCCGTATCCAGTGCGATTGACCACCTTGTATCTACAATTGCGATAGAAGGTGAACAGTGGATTTATCACCCGCTTTAGGAGAATAGTATCCCCATCCACCGCCGATGTTGGGGCGGGCATCCCGTCGATCATGTGCCGCACCATCGCTTCGGCCTGCACGGCGTCGAAAATGTTCGTTCCCATCGGGCCGGGAAGCGTCGGAATGTGGGGATACGGGTTGGTGTACGAAATGCCATGATCTGGCCGGAAGTCTTCCGGGAGCTTCCACATCAGGAAGCGGCCAACCATGTGCTTGATCTGGTCCTCGCCCACCGGTGCGGCTGGCGCTTCGGGATTGCTGAGAGTGGCAGGGGCGGCTTGGGCCTTGGAGAGGGTGTCACGAAGCCGGTCGATCTCTTTTTGCTGATCTTCGATGCGGTCGCCGCGCATCATTGACAGGTCGAGCGCGGATATGGCGTGGTCTACAATGCCCCATGGCGCAACACTCCGACCTCCGACCATGAATGCCTGACCGCATTTGCGCCTGTTCGTGGCGTCCCGCAACCGGTCAAATTGAGCCCACATCTCGTCTATGGTGGTGCGTAGCTGCTCATTAGCGGCTTCGACGGCGGCGAACGCCTGGTTTTCTTCCTCGGTATATGTCCGAGCCGGCCATTCGTCTTTGTCGAATTCCATGATATCCGGCTCGTCACCTTGGCCGAACAGCCACCGGTAGAGCGCAACATGGTATTCAGCCTTGAAGCGATCGCGGAAGACGTGAGGCGTGACCTCGCGGCCACCATGCTCGAACGATACGAAATAATCGCATTGACCGTCGCTCAACCTCATTGGCTTGATGCTCACTGCCACCGGTGCGGCTGGTGCTTCGGGGTCGGTCATGTGGCAATTCCTCCTTATGACAACAGGTTTCGGGAATCGTTTTCGGGACCACGCACGCCGCGATCGAGCCGCACGCGCTCGGCAGCCAAGGCGCCGGCCGCGTAGGACGGATCGAAATCGCGGCTCGGCCGGACGCGCGCGTCCTTGATGGCGATGTTGGCGGCGGCAAGCCCTGCGTCGATCAGGGCATCACGTAGAACGATCAGCCCGGTGCCCGTGGGCTCCTTCGGCTTGAGCGCCTGGATGCGGCGATGCAGCGTGTCGGCCATGCCGTCGAGGTAAGCCAACACATGGGAACGGCGCCGTGCCTTGTTGATGAGAGCGTGCTGCTTCTCGATGCGGCGCTGCCCGTCTTCCATGGCACGGCCGCAGATGGCCAGCAGGTACTTTGCGACCTCAACTTCGTGGTCAAAGCCGAAGAAGGAGATCGAGACGGGCCACACGCCAGCCGCAGAGGTCCAGTAGCGGGCGCCGGTGAGGAATGAGATCGCCTTGGCCGGCTTCCACAGTCGATCGCCTATGGCGTCCTCGCGGCGCTCCTGGTGCTGAGCGAAGACCTGCTCGCGCAGCATCGCCTCATCGAGCGTCATGTTGTAGGCGCCCAGCATCTCGGCCAGCTTCTGCGCGGCCGCAATTGCCTCATCTTCCGTGCAGCCGTTCTCAACTGTCCTGGCAGACAGGGCGCGGGCAATACGGGCGATTTTCTCTCGGCTGGTGATCATGGCTGGTGGCCTCGTTTGATGTCCGACATTCACACGGCAATTGGTGAATGTCAACTTAAAAGTGAAATTTGTGTGGACTCGGCTGGCGGGACAGATGCTGTTCATGGAACCGAAACGATCAAAGTTTATTGAATCGCGTGCTGTTGCGTGGAGTTTGCATGGCCGGAAGGCTCGCGTTTATCCCTCCCATGGAGCCCAAGCTGGTCACAAAGCCGCCCGAGGGCGACGACTGGACTCACGAAATCAAGCTCGACGGCTACCGGGCTCAGGTCGTCATCAACAATCCCGAGGATATCCGCGTGTTCACCAAGTCCGGTGCCGACTGGACGAAGAAGTTCGCGGGCATCGTCGAGGCTGCGAGAGAGCTTGAGGTCGAGAACGCGATCTTTGAAGGGGAGGCGATCGTAGCCAACAAGGCCGGGCTGCCCGATTTCGGTGCGCTTCAGAAGGCCGTCCACAGCGATCCGTATGCCATGTATCTCGGCGCCTTCGATATCATGCACCTGAACGGCTACGATCTGCGCGACATCGGCTGCAAGGCGCGCCGCGAAATGCTCCACAGCATCATGAAGCCGAAGAGCAGGATTCAATTCAGTGAAGCGCTGCCGGGTGACCCAAAGGCGATCTTCTACCTGGTTGACCAAGCCGGCTTGGAAGGCATCGTGTCGAAGCGAGCCGACAGCAAATATCGGAGCGGCCAAACGTCGAATTGGCTGAAGACCAAGAGCTTTACGGTCGATGAATTCGAATTGCTCGGTGTCAAGCGGGAGCAGGGCAAGGCAGCATTCGCCCTGCTGGCCGAGCCTGGCACCGGGAAATATGTCGGATCGGCGTTCATCACCTTGGGCCGCGACATGAAGGACCGGCTATGGAAGCGGGTCAAGGATCATGCAGGGCCACCGCCCAAGGCTTTGCGCAAACGGCCGGATACGCAGTGGGTCGAGCCTGGGCTCAGGCTGCGCGTGAAGCATCTTCGGGGCGAGCACAACTACATACGCCATGCGTCGCTGTTGGGCTTCAGCGAAGAAGACTAAGGCTGTGGGCGACCTCAAGTCGCGACGTCACTCGCCCCACCCTCTCAGTTTGTTTGCGCGATCGAGCCAGAACTGTCCACGATTGTAGAGTTCTTCGGCTTTGACCTTCTTGCCGGATTCGGACGCTTCGTTTGCGTCGGCAAGGAGACGACTGGCCATTTCCTCGGCTTCGAGAATGCGCTGTTCGAGAGGCTTCTTCACTTGCCACCCTTCAATTTGGCGTCACGCTCTTGCAGGACCGCGAACATGGCTTCGCACTTCGCCTTGCCGTGCTCGGCCTCAAACTTCTTGATGTCGAGCCGCGCACCGATACGGTCCATCTGATGCAGCGACGAAAGCAAGCTCGTGATCTGGTCGAACGTGTCGAGTTCTGCTTGCGTCCAGGTGATCTCAGCCAAGTCCAACCTCCTTTTCCTCTCGGGCAGCCCAGCATGGACACTCGGCACATGCCTCCCGATCAACGTAGGTTCGCCGTGGCGGCCAGGTGTAGCCGTAGCTGTTCGTGATCGACGCCGGCAGCGCGGGCAACTCGGGCAGCGGGGCGCTGCACGGCCAGACCGAAAAGCTACGCATGACGATCTTGCCCGCCCTATCTGGCTGGATACCAGCGAACTTGCATGGGCCGCGCTTCTTGATCTTGGCGGCAGTGGGTGCGCGCTTCTTGGCGAGTTCGGCGTTGTTGCTCACGGCGGTCTCCTGTCTCTGCTTTCACTTTTAACGTGAAAGATTTGTAGTCGTCAAGTGAAATCATGCGACCGATCTGATTTTCTCCGGGGTGCAGATTTCTCTGGGGTGGCCCTTGAGAACGAAATGAGAACATGCTTTGCTCGACCGAGTGCGGCGATCCATCGAATGGAGATCGCCATGGGATCACGAAAAATCTATGACTATAGCTACCTCATCGAATGTGTTGATGGGGAGGGAAATACTGTCGAACGGGTAGGGGAGATGAACAATTTCGTCGTGGCGAAAGCTGCCTTCGAGGCGACGCTGACGCAACGCACCTGGTCGAACGTGATGCTGCGCGAGGGTGGCAGGATCGTCGAGACGGCCAAGACGGGTGGGTACGATTGCGAGACCAAGACGGTTCCGGTATTAGAGCGGCGTAGTTGAGCCTGTTTGATTTTCTCCGGGGGAGGTTTTCATGAGAGCAGCATTGTTGGTGGCCATCCTGGCGGCGACATCGCCTGCCTTGGCGTTTGAACCTCACGGCGTCAATCAGGCGCAGGAAAAAGCCATTCAAGACGGCGTAAAGGAGTCTCTAAAAGACCCTGACAGTGCCAAATTCAAAGGATTGCTGGCGATAAAGCAAGTCGAGGGTGCCGACATAGCCTGCGGTCTAGTGAACGCCAAAAATTCATTTGGCGGATACGGTGGTTTTACACCGTTCCACGGTCTTCTTCTCACATATAAATCCAAAGCCGGACAGACTACTGGCTACGGTTTTTCTACAGTTACCATCGGCGGCGGCACTATTAGCGCGCAATCAGTTTATGATTGGTGCGTCCAAGATGGCATAAATCTGTGAATGGGTCTATTTCTCCGACGGGTCTATTTCTCCGACGGGTCTATTTCTCCGACGGGTCGGCGCCGTGTGTCGGTCGATCGAGCTTTCGGCGCCGTGTGTCGGTCGATCGAGGTTTCGGATTTTCGCCCGGAATCGCGCGGAACAGGTATGAAATGTAATAACATTACACGATCAATCGGACGGCCGGCAGCGGGCAGCACGGCAGCGCCTGGACGGCAGCGGGCAGCACGGCAGCGCCTGGACGGCAGCGCCTGGACGGCAGCGCCTGGACGGCAGCGCCTGGACGGCAGCGGGCAGCACGGCAGCGCCTGGATGGCAGCGGGCAGCACGGCAGCGCCTGGACGGCAGCGCCTGGACGGCAGCGGGCAGCACGGCATCGCCTGGACGGCAGCGGGCAGCGCCTGGACGGCAGCGGGCAGCACGGCAGCGCCTGGACGGCAGGCGGGCTCCACGGCAGCGCCTGGACGGCAGGCGGGCTCCACGGCAGCGCCTGGACGGCAGCGGGCGGCACGGCAGCGCCTGGACAAACAAAAAGCCCGGCTTTGGCTGCCGGGCTCGAGTCTCAGAATATGGCTAGTAGAATCATCGGACCATAAATTGCGGCCGCCACAATGGTCGGCCAATACCACCACGGCCGCGCCTTCTTATCAGGCGGCCGGAACGGCGCGGGCTGACAGGTCGTTTCCCGTCGCGCTTGGCGGATCACGGTTGCAGGCGGCAGCCCGACACTATGCAGCGGCAGCCGGCCGCGTTGCACCGCGACCACGCGACCAGCCAACGGCGCGCCGTTGTGGTCTGGCACGCTTACAATGGCTTGACCGGTCCCGAGCCCGAGAATGCTTGCCGGGCTGATATTGCCCGGCATGGTCTCGGCAGCCGATTTCAGCGCCTTGTGGTGGTGCGGGGTAGACGCGCGCAAAGCGTGTTGAATGCGCGTGGCAAGCTGCCCGGCGATAATCTGCGGCAGGTCGGAAGGGGATTGCGTGACGTAAATCAGGCCGACTCCCTTCGAACGGATTAGCCGCGTGATTTGTTCGATCCGCCGAACGATGGTCGGAGTCGCGCCGTCGAAAACTAAGTGCGCCTCGTCTATCATGACAAGGAGTCCAGGCGCTGGCACGTCGCCGAGTTCGCCGAGACCACGGTAAAGCGTGTCCAGGGTATGAGCGACAAAGGCGCCGTAGAGTCCGGGCAAATGGGTTAACTCGCTTGCCGCGTAAACCGTGATTCCCTTTGTGTCGCGCGGATCATGGCGCGAGTCCTGAAAAGCCCATGGCGCGCCACGTTCAAGGCGCAATAGAGCCCGTTGGACGGCTGCAACCGATATAGGCGAAATGAGTCCGTAGTCGCGGCTTAGATCGTGCTGCAGGGCTGAATTCAACAGGGCTCGCAAGTCTGCCAGCGTGGCAACGGCGCGGCCGGAATCTTCCGCCCATGCTAGGGCAATTTGCAGGGCGCCGGCTTGCGCGTCTGAAAGGTCTAGCGCGCGTGCGATAAGGTCGGCGCCCATTGCGTCGATTCGCATGGCTGGACGCAAGAGCGAAGCGCCAAGCGACTCTAAATCGCCTTTCGCGTCCAGGATCAAAACAGGGCAGGGCGCCCTTTCAGCTATGGCGCCTAGCGTGGTCGTTTTGCCCGTGCCAGTCGCGCCAAAAATGCCGACGTGGCGAGTCAAATAGCGGTGCGGGATTGCGGCGCCTTGCCCGAGGGAAAGCGCCGTCATTTTATTTCCTTGTCTTCCGGCCATAGTGTCACAGCGGCGTCCGTTTCGTCTTCCCAACGCTGTTTAGCTGCTTTCAACTCATCCCGTTCTTGCTGCCGTAGTGCCTCTAACTTTGCGACCAGGTCGTTATGCTTTTTCGTATATTTGTCGCAGATTCTCCTTTTCGCGATATCAAGGCGACGCTGCGCCGCCTTCATATCCGCGTCTTTCCAGTAGCCGTATTGATTAGAGCCCATTATAGCCCCCATGGGAGCGGCCGGCATAGTCTGCCGGTTCGGCCGGAAACACTGCCGTTACCTGCCTATCTTTTCCGCTTCGATCGATGCGAAACAAAACAGGAGTCACGGGTTCGGCCGCAAGCTTTTGCGCGTCCTGAGAAAGCGCGACCATTGCCGGCCCGTCGAATTCAGCCGAGTCCAGGCGCCGGCCGTTGCGGGCTTTGGCTTCGATGTCGACCAAATCGCCATTGCTGCCGAATTCGAACGTTAGGCGATTGAGCGAGTCGGGCAGCCCGTGGCAAGGCCAAGTCGACTTGAACGCGTCCAGGTCTGCACGGTTGAATGTGTGCCATGTCATGACGTGAATCCCTCTTTTGACGTGATTTCAATAGATGGAAAAGTGGACGAAAGGCGCGTCGTCATAGTCGACGTGATCCCCGAAAAATGGATTCACTTCGCCAGAACCGGCAGCCTTGGTAAGCAATTCGCCGATGGATTCCGCCTTCAGCCTTTCGCGTGTTGCGCGAAGCTCAGGAGTCCATTGATCGAGCGGGATTTCTGTCGCTTCCCATTCGTCGCCTTGCGGCTCCAAAATTTCGCGATCCCAATAGCCGACTCCGGCGCCGGTATGCGTGAAATAGAAATCGCGGCCGGCTTGCGTTTCGTCATAATCGCGGGCATAGGCGCGGCTTAGAAGCTCGGCCGCGTCTGCCTGGAATTTGGCGCAGAACTCGGCAATCTCTTTGAGCGAATCCGGGTGAATGTGCGACGTGTCGCAATCGCTGGGAATGTTGCCGTCTGACTGGCCTTCGGCGATTGCGTGTTGCGTCTCAGGCTCAAACCATTCGGCCATGGTGAAACAAGCCGTCTCGCTGAAAAACGCGGCTTCAATGAAGCCCTGAGTAAACGCGTCCAGCTTTTCCCATTCGCGAGAATCGGCAACCGGCATTTGAAATTCAGGCATTGGAATTAACCTCTTTTCGGTTAAGGACAGGTAAGCCTTTAAGGCTTTTCGATCCTGATGATTTTCGTGTTGACGCGAGCCGTGGCGAACGTGTCGGCCGGCAGCGTTTCCAATGTTTCCGCGCTTCGATGCTGAAAGGTAATTGGCACAAGAGCGACAAGCACGGCCGGTTCCAAATGGCCGCCGCGACCTAGCAGCGACTCCGCTGCCGCGACATGCTTGCGAACGTCGCTGAAAGGCGGATTCATGATGATGCGCGGAAACTCAACCTTGCCCGCGACTTCGGCCGCCCATTCCAGGAAACAACGGTTGATCACAGAACCGAAACCATGCAAGGCGCCGCCTGCAAGCTTTATGTGCCGCTCGACCTGGACAAGCTCATATTTGCTATGCCCGGCAGCCAATAGAGCCTTAGAAAGCTGCCCGGTTCCGGCCGAAGGTTCCAACGTCAAATAGTCGCCTTGCGGGCCGAGATAGCCGACCATGCGCGCGGCGACGTCGCTAGGCGTTACGTGGCATTCCGTGAACTTGTCGACCGTCACGGGCTCGGCAATCGCCACGGCTGCCAGCTTGTCGAAATCGTCGCGCCGCTGAACGGGAATCCGCATTGGCTTCGCTGGCCTGGAATAGATCGCCGGCCGGTTCACGCTGCCACCACTTGCGCGCCTTCCAATGCCGAGACCGAGTCGGGCAGCGGATGAGCCTTCGAGTCCGTCAGAAACACCGCGCACCATCCGGCCATATAGCGCGGCCCGTCATGGCGCGGATTCGGGCAAATCTTGAACCGGAATTCGCCGCAGATAGAAAGACGGGTGCCGCGTTGCTCAGAATTGATTTTCCCGTATTCCGCCTTAGTCATTTCGACAACGGGGAAGCTTTGGACTTCGCCGCGCTTGTATCGGTTCGGCGCCTGCAAGGTCTCGCATTTGAGATTCAAAATTGGCGGCATTCCGTCTTTCTTCGCCGGCACTTCATAGCCAGCCGATTGCATCAGGTCGCGCCATTCATCGGCCGACAATTCAAGCAACGTGTCGTTTGCGAGATGCAACGGAAGCGCTGCGCTGCTTTCGATGATAAACGTTTCCGCGTCGACGCTGCGGCCTTCCGGCTTATGGGCGCCGTGTTCCCTGGCGAACGCCTGCAAGATGACGGGAGTCAATTCGCCTTCGAACCGTGAAACCGGGCCGAGCAATTCGCGTTCGTAGCTCAGGCGGTTCAATGTGTGTGCAATGTAACGGCGCCGTCTGTTTCCGTTGATTGTGCGGTTTGCAGCGTCGATGCACTGCAACCGCGCATCTTGAAGCGAGACTTCGCCGCTGCCGACCTTCGAATATAAATCCCATGGCGCTAGGGAACCCGTGGCAATGCTGCGGCCGATCGCGATTTTTATTGCCTCATCCTGAGTTATCTTTTCCCATGCTGCCAAGCACAAATGCGCGTGGTTGATATCGCGTTGCATGTCGCGCAACTCGGCCAATAGCGTCTTGATCCGGCCAGCGCGGACTCGCGGATCATTTTTCCGGTTTGCGTGATGCTCGACTCCCGTGGCGCGATACAGCCAATAATCTGCCAGTTTTGCAGCCTTGTTGGCATTGGTCATTGCCGAGTGCATCCGGGCTTGAGTCTTCCGCGCCTTTGCTTCGGAATGATGGCCGACAAGAATCGGCTGCCCGTTTGAAAATGCTTCGGAAAGCTCTTGCGCGGCTCGATTGTAGGCGTTTGCCTGCCGGTGGCGTTTGTGCGCCAATTCGTCCAGGCGCTCGGCCTTGGCTTGCGCGCGCTCGGCAATGGTCATTTCTTCCGGCTCGATTTCGCCCGCAAGCTCAATCGCCAAATCTTCCCGATTCGGCGACCATTTCGGCGCAACGAAAAGCTCTTGCCTTGGCGCCCAATGGAAGCCGGCAGCCTTGACCCTTTCATATGTCTCAGAGTCGAGCCGGGCCGAAGCGTAAAGCCGGATTTTGTTATCTTCCGGGCTGTAAGTTGCGCTGATTTGCATTGCAGTTGATCCTTTGGGCAAGGCTTCGCCTATGCGCTCAACGGCGCGGCGCAAGCCGGTTTGATTTTGCAGGGATGGAAGGCGCGACCGTAGCCGCGCCTGAAAGCTTTAGCTCAACGTCCAGGACCGTTTTGCAGCGATCACGGCGCGGCGCGTCTCGCGCCTCACGCGGCCTTCCGTGCGATTGGCAAAAGTGTCGCGGCGAAATGGTGATTCGTATTTCATGACATGCACTCCTTTTGTTGACACTAACGAAAAACGTGAAATTAGAGCATTGAACCGAAGGCGATAAGCGCAACGGCGCAAAGAAGCCCGCACGACACGCAAACCAGCCCGAGCGCGACGTTCTGCAACGCCATGGCACGACGTGCCCGATTGCGGCGAATGGTCCGAAGGCTGGTTTTGCGTGGCATGGTCTCAACTCCGTTTCTTGCAATTCACTTATAAAGTGAAACTAGGCTGCATGTCAAACAGAAAATCAGTCTGCAATGTCGCCGCGCATCTTTGGCGGAATGCGCATGATTTCGACGGCGCATCGCGCCGCGTCGATTGCCTCCGAGACCATGCCGGGGAAATAGTGGCAGATTGAGACGTTACCGCCATGGGCTGCCCGCATGATCGAACTGTTTCGGTTCATAGGGTCGCTGCAGCGGTGCGCCGTCCAGAACTCGGCGATTTCATCAGCCGCGTAAACCGATCCGCCTAGGCTGTCGCGTGCGATCTCTTCGCCGTCCAGTTCAACAATGACAGCCGAATCGAAAGCGATATATTCCCTTGAGTCGAGCTTGGCTTGCGTCTCGCCGTTTTCATCATCGCCGTCATATCGATATCCAAAATCGGGCTCGATTTCCAGGCGGACACGGAAGCGCGCCGTTGTGTGAACCCAAACCGTGCCGCTGCAGCGGCCGTTGGCGACGGCAGCCTTGACGCGGGCAGAAAGTGGAATGTTTCCCATGGTCGACTCCTTGATGGTTTCTGCGGCACGCAATAGCCGCGACATCTCGATTAAGGCCAGTTCGGCGATATGATCCGGCGCCAAGTCTCAGGCTGCCGAAACGGGATTGAGCGCTGCCCGCACGTGCGGCCGCATTTTGTTGCGGATCACGAAAACGGCCGCGCGAAGCTTCGAGTCCTGCAGCCGATTGGCGCAACAAAGCGCCTGTCTCATGTAGACGTCGGCAGTGATCGTGAAGCCGTGCAAATAGGCGTGGCGTGCCAGCGTAACGAGACTCTTCATGTGCTCGCGTTCCATGGGTCACGCCTTCCGCTTCAAGGCCGCGCGATAGTGGCGCAAGGCGCTAGCGTCCAACAATTCCGTCAACTTGTGCGGCCGTCGCGGCGTGTCAAAATCGTAATAATCCTTGCGATAGCCGAGTCCGTTTTCGCAGTGATAGGCCGCGTCTTTTTCGTCCAGAGGCTGCAATTCTGCCGTCAACCATGCGGCGTCGAATTCCGTTTCGCCTTCCGGTCCCTCATAAACCGTCGCGTGAATTCCGAATTCCGCTTCGCCGTCGATCTCGACATTGTTCCGCACGAAACGGCGAGTCTTGCGGCCGGCGGTAAAGTCATTCTCGACAAGCGCGGCAAGCGCATCATAAGGATTGTCTTTTTCCCGAAGTTGGATGACAGCGAACGGATAATTGCCTTCGTTGCCGTTGCCGCGACGGTATAGAAAAATGGCCATAGCTTGACTCTCCCGTTAAAAGTGAAATCTAGATAAACCCGAGCTTGCGCAACTTGGCTGCATTCATGCCGACAAAGTAGACAAACAGCGGGTTTAGTGACGGCTTTACAGTCACGTTGCGCGGCAGCCACTCGGAAACGTCTTTGGCGTATCCGTACCAGCCGTGACCATCGGCGCCGTATACTTCAAAGCCGCGTTGCGCATTGGTCATGGTCTGTTCATCATAGCCGGTCATTTGGTGACTCTCCCGTTAAAAGTGGAAGGCGAAGCGCGGCGCCGTGGCGTCAACACATTCGATCGATTGCCAGCCCTTAGGCACGACGGCGCCCTGCCACGCGGCGCGGCAATCGTCGCCGCTGCCGGCAATGAATAGCTGCCCGTCATAGGTCACGACTCGGACTTCGAACCGTGGCGCCTGGACGGGCTCGGCAGGCACTTGGCAGGCAAGCGCGAAGCTGCCGGCAGCCGTGGCGCACATGGCAGCGATCAATTTTGCAAGCATTGGTGATTCTCCCGTTGAAAGTGAAAGGTTAGACGTGCGGCGCGTCAGAGTCCCCACGCGGCCATTTGCTTGCGTGTCATGAAATGCATGTAAACCGCTTGCCCGTCGCCGAGCACCGCAATCCGCGTTCCGTCGAGCAAGCGCGCCACGCGTTCAATTGCGCGGCCTGCCATGAAATCTTTTGCCGTCGATTTTGAGCACGGCTTAGGCACGGCGCCTTGTGCTGCCCGAGTTGCGAAAACCAGTGTTTTAGCCATTTGCTCAATTCCCGTTTCTTGTAATTCACGTTTTAAGTGAAACTCGTGTATGAGTCAACACCTATCCCACGCAACGCGTTTCGATGTGGAAGATTGCGAGCTTTTCACCATTCATGAATGTTTTGGCCAGTTTCTTCTGCAGCCTTGCCCGAGCGGTCGCGGTCGCGCGGCGTTTCGCTTCCCGTGTATCGACCAAATCCGGCGACATAAGCGAAACCAATTCGCTAAACGTGTTGCCGTTCGGCCGAGTGACTCGAAAGTGCGCGTGCCACATTGCATTGTTACTCATGGTCTCGACTCCTTCTATTGAGTTTCACGCAATAAGTGAAAGTCGATTGCATGTCAAGCCGTGCTGCTGTGCTGCCCGCCTGCCGTCCAGGCGCTGCCGTGGAGCCTCGCTGCCGTGCTGCCACGTCCAGGCGCTGCCGTGGAGCCTCGCTGCCGTCCAGGCGCAAGGCGTTGAGCCCTATCGACAGGGCTGCCCGTCATCGCGTGTCATGCTGCCCGCGTCATGATGCAATGGGGATAGAAGGCAATTCACTCAATACATTCAAATGGTTAGCCTGTATCCCATCTGCACGATGGTCTGTGTCCGCGTTGCTCGATTGAATGTGTCGTCGCGAAAAGCTCAATGATTTCAATTGGATGTGGCTTTGGGTCCTTCCTGGCGGGGTCGATCGGTGGCGGGAGACCCAGAGCGCGAGTCACGCGGAATGTGAATTTCAGCGCAGCGAAACTGAAAAACGTGAGCAATCCTCACTATTAGAAGACCAAACGTGAGCAATCCTCACTATTAACCCGAATTTGGTTGATTTTGGCGCAGAGAAACTGCTGCTCACCTCTCTCATCCTCGGAATTGACAAGGTGAGCGGAAAAACGTAGCAAAATCAACGCTCTCTCACCTTCTCACCCTTCTCACCCTAAAATCTAATAGTTATAAAGAGAAGGGATAGCAGAAGACCCGGCCTACGCCAGACCACGTGGTAGTACCTCCAGTTTAAACTATATGGGAATCGGGTGTGAGGGGGAGAGAGGGTGAGCGGAAGTGAGGAAATAGGTTGTGGCTCATCTCGGAAGTGCGAAATTTCGCAACTTCTGCGAAATGACGATACAATCGCATTCCCAAGAAAAAACCCGCCGAAGCGGGTCAATTCAATCTATTCCTACTTTGTGATTGTAGTCAATCTTCGGGCCGCTGGTAGACGCGGCATTTTCCGAATTTTTTGTTGATCTCTCGGCTGGTTACCGGACCCTCGGTGCGGGGCCACCCGACGATCAGCATGGCCTTGCCGATCTTCATGGCTTCGGTGTGGGGGACAGAGCCGTCCCGGCCGAGCATTTCTTCCCATATCTGCTGCACGCAGGTCTCGTCGCGATAGGCTTTCGGAGCATCCGCATCGAGGTCGTCAAATCTTTCGTCGGTGCCGATCGGCTGGGTAAGCCATGCCTCGATTTTGCCGGCAAGCATTTCCTCACTGGTCTCGACGCGGCGGCTTTCCTGCATCACCAGGGCCGTGGCTGCGGCTTCGTCGGTGAGATGAAGCGGGAGGTCTGCGCTACCGTGCTTGGCTGACATCCCGTGATAGATGGCGACCGCCTCGGCCCAAATTTGCATGACCTCCCGGCGCAGCCGGGGATTGTCGATCTGGCCGACTAGGTTGCAGACGATGGGCCAGAAGCGCCGGCCGCCAGTCATGTCGCGCAGATATTCCCGATCGTTGGTAGAGCCGATGAAGATGCACTGGCGAGGGAAGTCCTTGGCCCGCTTCTCCCATGCCAGCCGCACCTTGTCCTCCTTACGGCTGACGAACGCCTTGAGATCGTTGACCTCGGCGCGAGCCATGGAGGAAAGCTCGCCGAGTTCGAGAATCCACGAGCCCTGCATGAGTTCGACCATCTGCTTCGGGTCGCTGATGTCGCCAGTGAGTTCGTTATACCAGTGCAGGGCGAGGATTTCGATGAAGGTGGACTTACCCTTGCCCTGGACGCCTTCGAGGATCGGCACGAAGTCGAACTTGTGGCCCGGCCGCATGACGCGCGCCACGGCGCCGACCAGCATCATTAGCGCGGCCTGGCGGTTGTAGTCGTTGTCGGTGCAGCCGAGGTAGTCGATGAACAGCGTCTCGGCGCGGCACTTGCCGTCCCATTTGACCGACGTCAGCAGCTCTTTGATCGGATGGAAGCGACGCTTTTGCGCGCTCATGTCGATGCCGCCGCGCAAATCGCGGTCGGAGACCTTGATACCGTAGCCCTTCAACTGCGTCTTGCTCTCGATCAGCGATCGGACGGCGGCATCGTGGCTGTCGGTCCAGTTGTCGCCGTTCAGCGTGTCCTTCATTTCCCACAGCCGACCGACGAGATTCACGGGCTCGTGCGCCGAGTCACGCTTTTTCTTAACGCGCTTGGGTTCGGCCTTGAGCACAACTTCCTGGGCGAACTCGTTGTACGCCAGGGTGCCTCGGATGCGCGGGTCGTTGTCGACGATCAGGGCCACGTTCGGCAGCGTGCTCTTTAGCTCGCCTTCCTCGTTGCGGTGCAGCTTGTGCAGCCAATCGGGATCGGCAACGTCGGTTGCGGCCGCTTGCGGGGTGGGTTGGGGGTCATCGACGCCGAGCAGGTCGGATAGATCGCTGTCGGCCTTTGCTGGAATTACAGCCGGCAGATCGAAGTCATCGTCGAGCCCGAGATCGTTGGCGAGCTTGACGGCATTGACCGCCTGAATGAGCGTTGCCATCCGAACCGGGTTCTTGGAGCCCTTGAACGATTTCCAGACGCGAGCCGAATCACGCGCATCGAACTTAGGTGACTGCTTCGCCCATTCGTTCCACCGCTCGAAGCCCTCATTGGCGCCCTCGAACTGGTGATGCAGCGCTGCGCCGACGGTCAACCACTGGTCGCGGTCATCAACCCAATCGGCGGGCAGGCCAGCCATGATTTCGTTGATCTTGCCTTCTTCCAGGTCCATCGGCGCGGCGCGGACTATCGAAAAAAGGTCGTCTTCATCGTCTTGCTGCGGCGCTGTGCTCGCGCTGATGCCCCATTGCTCGATCAGGGCCGCCCCGATGGTCATTAGGAACGGCATGTCGAGATCGAGCGGCCGTTCCCAACGATAGGGAAGGCGGGTCTCGGGGTGGATGGACGGCGGCAGTACGGCTTGAGCGCCGGTGCCGTAAAGGTCTATCTCCCAATCATACTTGCGGACATCGCGACCTTTGGCCTTGTCGAAGACCATCGTGAAGCCGATCGACTTCGCCAACTTCTTCTTCGGGAACGGCGCATCGGTCAGAAAATAGAGATGGCGGCTTTCACCGCCCGAACCGCTGATGCCTGATGGAAATGATCGCGCGGCCGGCCAGAGTTCGAGCAACCTGGCCCATGCCTCGGCCGCCAGTTCTCGCTTTCGAATGTCCAGATCGATCAGATGCAGGTAGCCGCCATCGGTTTTCGACGGCTCGCCGAGCCGGATGCCGATATTGGCGTTCTCGCGGTAACTTGCGCGAAGGGATGCCTCGGTTTGCAGTGGGGCTTTCGACCATTCGTCAGCAATCGGTCGTTTCTCGAACGGCACAAGCCAATGAAGGGATGCACCAGCCTCGATCAGCGGACGGACAGAATCAAACACGCTGCCGAGCGTGGGGGCATTTGCCATGATACGCCTACGGAAAATCAGAGGCCAAGGGCGAAGGGAATCAAGTCCTCTTTCGTCAGCGCATCCTTCTTTTCGGCCTCATCGGTTTCCTGGGACAGTTTCAGCAGCGCGTGGATCGCCTTCCGCGACAGAACCTGGTCGTTCAGCCAGCGATAGACGGTGAAACGAGCGTTGCCGGTCGCCTCAGAGAGCTTGAGTGTGTCGACGCGGCCGAATTTGATGAACTTGGAAGGGAGTTTTTCGAGAAGCACCTGATAGAGCTTGCCGTCATAGAGCTTGAAATCGGCATTCTTGCTCGGGCGACCTGTGTAAGTCTGCGCGTCCATGGTTTCCCCTTGGTTGGAATTTCGGCCACCTTATCCGGCCGCATTCCATAAATCAAGTTTAACGTGAAATTTTTGCACATACGCCTTGAAACGTGATCTGGAACGTGATTTAAGGTTGATGCATTCACGCCAAACGTGATTTTACACCCACCAAGGAGACACTATGAGCATCGAAACCGCCATCGCCGAAAACACGGCCGCCGTTCTGAAACTGGTCGCCGTCACCGAAAGCCTTCTGTCCCTGCGCACCGAAGCCTTCGAGAAAGTCGGCGCCGCCGTCACTGCTGCCGGCAAGGGTACTGCCGCGAAGGACAAGCCCAAGGCTGACGACAAGCCGAAGGACAACGGGAACATCTCGACCTCGCCGGAAAACCGCGTCAACCCCTACGAGGGCATCAAGGAACTGATCGCCGGCTACATCACGGCGACCGACCGGCCCGAAGAACGTGATGCCCGCAAGGCCAAGATGCGGGACCTCCTGAACCACGAGAAGATCAAGAAGTCTGACGTTGCCGCCGACGCCAAACCGGATGCCAGCAACATCATGGAGTCGGCCATTCCGCTGTTCAAGGAACAGATCGCCAAGCTGACGGCGAAGGGCGACATCACCGAGGCGCCGAAGGCACCTGCTTCGGACGATCTCGACCTCTGAGCGACTGCTGACAGCTTGTCCTCCCGGCCGACGCCGGGAGGCGCTTCAGCGGCGAGCGGGAGGGTTCGATGACCTGTCCTCCCAAGCCTTCGGACTCCAGGCAGTCCCTGCTGCTGTCCCGCTCGCTTCTGAAACGCCTCGAACACAGGAGACAGACGTGAACCTTCTCGGAAAATTCGGCAAAGCATTCGCCAAGATTCTAACTCGCGATGCCGGGCAGAGTCATCGCCTCGGCAACCCGCTTGGCGTGGACAGTGGCCCTTTCCTGGCACGCAGGAACGCCATGGCCCTGATGACGGGCGGGCGCGGCTTCAGCGTTCCGGCCAAGACTCCACGCGTCCATCGGACGTTGGGAACGACACGCGGCCAGCGCAAGCGTGCTGCGCGCCAGTGGGCCAATACCGCCGAGACGGAGCGGCAGGAGCGCGTCTGCGCGAGCATCATGGCCAGAACCGGGATGCGCAGAGACGAGGCTGCCAGGTCGTTCGGGTCTCTCTGAACCCAGGAGCTTACCATGTCCCATATTTTTCCGCCCTTCCGACACATTGTGGTCACCAATCAGGTCGGCACTCGGTTCCCGAGCAAAATCCTGGTGGAGACGCCGACATCGTTCAACACGCCACACGGCTTGTTCGACAAAGACGGCCGCAAGCAGTGGGGCCACCCCGAAATCACTTTCGAGGGCCCTTTCACGTCCGAAGGTGACATGGAGTCGCTCCCTTGATGACCTTCGACGAAATCCGCGCCGAGGGCACGGGCATCCGCGTCCACGGCAACGGCTTCATTCAGATCGACCTGCCGAATTCGAAGCGAGTCAACGTGTGGGGTCATTCGGCCATCCCTCGGCAGAATGTCGCTACGCAACTGCATGACCATCGGTTCGACTTCTATAGCTTCGTGCTGCGCGGCACGATGGTCAACGCGATCTACCGGGAATCGACGACGCGAGGGTTAGACCCATCGCACGATGTCTATACGCCGCAGCCGCGCGCGGGGGAGGATACAGTTCTCGTCCCCTTTGGCGATCCCGCGCGACTGTTCATCAGGCAGGTGGACGCGATGTTGCAGGGTGAGTCCTACCGCATGAGGGCCGGCGACATTCATGAGACGTTTGTCAACCAGCCGACCGCGACACTGATGCTCAAGGGTGATGTTTACGACATGCCAGTGAGGGTGTTCTGCCCGCGCGGCAAACTGCCCGACAACGATTTCGTTCGCGACCAGGTGATGAGCGAAGCCGATCTCTGGCAAATCGTGAGGGAAGTTTTCGCATGATCCACGACTACCTGCCGTGGTTGCTATCGGCCATCACGATCTACATGACCATCCTCGCCGGCAACAAGTCGCGCTATGCCTGGCTGATTGGTCTCGGCAACCAGGCCCTATGGCTGGTCTGGATAGTCACGGTCGGCGCGTGGGGCTTGCTCCCGATGAACGTCGCCTTGTGGTTCGTCTATGCCCGCAATCACTGGAAGTGGACTCGCACATGAAATTTCACCCTGACGTTCTAGCCGCACATGCTCAATTCGGCGGCGACCTGCAAGACATGCAGCGGCGCTACGACGATCCAGAAGCCCAAATTGCGGAATCGCCTGAACACCATCCGCTTACCGACGAAACCATAGCCGCATACTGGCCCGACGTGGATACAGATGAGGGACGCAATGAAATTCGTCGGCAGTTCGACGCCCTCATGGAACAGGTCCGCCTTACCAAACGGCAGCCGTTCCCGATCCACCCAGAAGTCATGGCACCAGTGATTGGCGAAAAGGCGCGGACCTTGCCGGATCGGCTCAACGGCCTAAAAGCGGCGCTTGCCGGCCTGCCCGAGCACTGGCTGCAATGGCAATGGGCCGCTGATGCAAAGCAATCCTTCGGCGAGAAGTATGTGCGCGTCATTGGCGACAACGGGCTCGGCATGGGCCGGCAATGGATCGCTGCCGTGCCAGCCGACAAGCATTATTTCGGCACGCTCGCCGAGTACATCGCTGCTGCGAATCCAGACACCATTCGCATGTTGATCGCAGCCTACGAGGCTGGTGCTCAGAAGTGAGCGCACACGCCCGCCTCTCGCCATCCGCCTGCGATCGGTGGAGCACATGCACCGCCTCGGTGGCGCTGATCGACAAGTTGCAGGCCGGTGGCGAGCTTGTCGATCGCGATGCGTCGGAGTGGTCGGCCGAGGGCACCGTGGCGCACGAAGTCCGCGAGATGTGTCTGGACTTCGGCCTCGATCCGCAGCATTTCGTCGGCGCCACGATCAGCGCTGACGGCTTCACATATGTCGTCGATGACGAGATGGCCGAGCACCTGCAGCCTGGCATTGATTGGGTGCGCGAGCACACCGGCAACCCGCACGTCGAGATCAGGGTTGACCTGTCGCCGTGGCTGCCAGGTCAGTTCGGCACCTGTGATACCGGATGGGTGGAATACTGGCCAGGCTTCTTCAACGCGCTCTACGTTTCCGACCTGAAATATGGAGTAGGCGTGCCAGTTGACGCGGTTGGCACGAAGCAGTTGCGCCTCTACGCGCTCGGCATCTGGCACTGGCTCGGTCGCCCGCCCGTGGAGAAGGTCGTTCTCAACATTGACCAGCCGCGCGCTGGTGGCATGAAATATTGGGAAATCAGCCTCGAAGACCTGCTCGCTTTCGGCGAGGAAATGAAGGTCGTCTACGCGAAGATCGTTTCGGGCGACGTAGAGTTCAAGCCAAGCTCGAAGGCGTGCCGCTGGTGCGAGGTACGGAAGGCACCAGGCGGATGTCCCCCGCGCGACCGCTGGCTGATGGAAATGGCGGCCGATGCCTGCGCGGATTTGCCCAACACCGTCATCCCCGGTTACGAGCGGCAGAACCTTGTTGGCGAGCGACGTTGGCTGGTTGTGCAACATGCGCCTGACATCCGCGCGCGCTTGGCGGAACTGCACGAGGAATCGCTGCGCGCCGCGCTCGACGGCAATCCCGATCCGGGCTCAAAGGCTGTCGCTGGCGACCTCGGTGACCGCTATTTCAAAGACGCCAAGAAGGCCGAGGCGCTGCTTGTGCAGGCGCTCGGCGAAAAGGCGTTCAAACCAAAACAGATCATCGGCATCACCGAAATCGAAAAACTGGTGAAGCCGGGCAAGAGAAAGCAGGGGCACCCGGAGACATGGGAGCAACTGTTGACGCTGGTTGATCGGGCCAGCGGCAAGCCAAAGCTTGTTGATGAAAATCATCTGAAACCGGCCCTCACGCCACTTGCAGATGAGTTCGACGATCTCGACTGAGCAACCGCCACCACCCTGCAACCGCACTACCCAAACCGAGCAAAGGAAAATCTGCAAATGTCAATCGAACAAAAATCGGACGGTCGAACCGTTCAGTTGAAGCGCGTTCGCCTCTCCTTCACCGATTCCCTGAAGGACAAAAAGGCCACGGTCGAAGACGGTAAGCCGAAGCATTCCGCCAACATGATTCTCGAATCTGCCGGCAAGGAATATGACGCGAACCGCGCTAAGGTCGCGGCGGCGCTAAAGGAAGCGTCGAAGCAGGCATTCAAGAATGAGGACGCCTACAAGTCTATTGCCGAGGACAATCCGAAACGGGTTTGCTACCGCAAGGGCGAGCGCTTCAAGAACAAGGAGGGCGCTGTCTACGCCGGCTATGAGGGCAACTACGCCATCAGCGCAGGCGGCCCAGGCGGCGGTGCTCGCCGGCCGAAGCTCTTGGACCGCCACAAGCGCCCCGTCGAGGAAAAGGACATCCTGGATGTCTTTTACGGCGGCGCCTACGCAGACGTGATCGTGTCCTTCTTCGGCACCGAAAAGGGCGGTCGCGGCATCTTCGCCTCGATCGAGGCTATCCGGTCGCACCAGGAAGGTGATCGCATGGGCGGCGGTGTCTACGTCGATGCTGACGACTTTGATGATCTCGAAGACGATGGCTTCGACAGCGGCCCGTCCTCGGAGGCCAAGAAGCCGGCCGCCAAGGACGATTTCGACTTCTGATCTACCTTGAAACCGAGCGGCGCCAGACACCCGACTGATTAGGTGACCTCTGTCGCAAGCAAGCCTTCCGAAAGGTGCCCAGGCTTTTGGTGCTGCTCGGTTTCACTTTGAACGGGAGAATCACGTGAAGGTAAATGCAGCGACGGTCACGCACCTGTTCGGTGCCGAAGCGAAGGCTGTTCTCAGGCTCGAAAAGGATGCGGGGAGATCATTCTACCAGCACCGTGGGAATGAGTACGCCATCATCGTCTCGGATGATGGTCAGAAGGTGCTGTACTCGGAACCAACACCAACCCCACGGATTTCTAGAGTAAGTGTTGTTTATTTGAAAGCAGGTATCGCCATATCTGACGATAACACACCTAGAAATGTCGCCTTCGTTTACTCTGTTCCGATAAAGATGCTGTGTGGCAGTTCGCGAAAATTCTACATGTACAATGTGTCATTTGCCACGAGAAGTGCCAAAGAAATTCCTTCTGAGTCGGCAGATGTTCTGAGCGTCGGATACTACGGAATTACCGGACGTCACCCTCTAAAGCGTTTCGTGGAGCACTACAGAGACGCGGCGCGCGGCGCGGGCCATCTGCTTCACAAGACATGGCACCATCTGATGCACAGCGGATGCCAGGTTGAAGCGCATGTCAGACTCGCCGGCTATGCAGATACTCTTGATGATATCTACAGCGCCGAAGAAACCGCCGTCGAAACATCCATTTCTCCAAAAGGATTGAACGTTGTGCCAGGTGGCCACGCCGGTATCAAGTTCTTGCACAACTTGCGTCTCCTAGACCGCGCCGTTGGGGTGAGCCCCGATAAACGTGACGATGCTTTACGGGCGTTAGAGGTCGACAAGCGGGTGACGCATTACCGCAGTGGGCATTTCAGAACGCTTCCCACGGGCAAAGAAACTTGGATTCGCCCATGTTGGGTGAATCCGTCGCCTGAATTCGAGAAGGTGGCCGCATGAACGAACTCATTCTCGACGTTGAGTCGTTCTGGTACTTCTTCTACGTCGGCCTGATGCGCAGGCATGACAAGAAGCGGATCGGCTTCGAATATAGCTGGCGGCACCCTGAGTATGACCGAGAGCGCTTGCGTCGAATCCTGATGACGCACACGACCTACGGTTACAACAGTCTCTCCTACGATTTGCCGCTGATCTGGTATTCGCTCGAAGAGCATGTAACGCCTGACATGATCAAGCGGGCATCAGACGGCATCATCAAAGGTCGCGTCCGGTGGTGGGATGTCGAGGATTTCCTCGGTATCCGCATTCCCTATGAGGTGAAGCAGCGGCACATCGACCTGATTGAGCCGCAGCCCAATGCGATCGCCGGCTTGAAGACGCTGAACGGGCGGACGCACGCGGCGCAAATGCAAGACCTGCCGTTCGATCCTGATGAACACTTGGACGACGAAAAGGCGGATGAACTGATCGCCTACAACATGGGGCCGGATTTGGACGGCCCCGACAGGTTGATCGATGCACTGGCCGAGCCCTTGGAACTGCGGCGCGCTTTGGGCCACGCTTACGGCAAGAATTTCATGTCTAAGTCGGACAGCCAGATCGGTGAAGCTATCGTCAAGTCTCGCATCGAGTACCTGTCTGGCGACCGTGTGCTACGCGCCGACGTGAAACCTGGCACGACGTTCCGCTACCCCGTTCCCGAGTTCATGAAGTTCGAGACGCCGCAGTTACAGACGATCCTTGACCGCGTTCGCAACACGGATTTCATCGTCAACGCAGAAGGCAAGGTGGACCTGCCGAAGTGGCTGCTCGATGCGCAGCCGGTGATCGGTTCGTCGACTTATTCGATGGGCATCGGAGGGTTGCATTCAATTGAAAGCAACCGAGCCGTGCATTCAACGGAAACACACGTTCTACTAGACGCGGATGTTGCGAGCATGTATCCAGCTATCATCCTAATGCTCGGACTGTATCCGAAGGCTCTCGGCCAGAAGTTTCTCGAAGTCTATAAAGAGATCAAGGAAGAACGCCTCATCGCTAAGAAGAAGGCTGCTGAAATAAAGAAGAAGTTGAAAGCAACTCCAGATGATGCAAAGCTAAAAGCAGAGCTTGATGTCGAACAGACCAGGGACAAAGGGCTTAAAATCTCACTTAACGGGTGCTTCGGAAAGCTCGGCAGCCGTTACAGCGTGCTTTATGCCCCACATCTTCTTCTTTCAGTTACTTTGACCGGGCAACTTAGTCTTCTTATGCTGATCGAGCGTGCGGAACTAGCTGGAATTCCAGTCGTTAGCGGCAACACCGATGGCGTGGTGTTTCAGTGCCCGCGTGACAAGCAGGCCGGCATTGCCGCTAATCGTCTAAAGCCGTCCACCCTTGCGGCCGTCTGCGATCAGTGGGAGCGCGACACCGGTATGGACCTCGAATTCAACGAGTACAAGGCAATCTATAACCAAAGCGTGAACTCGTATTTCGCGATCAAGGCTGACGGCGGCCATAAGCGGAAAGGCCCGTGGGCGGTTCCGTGGAACAGTCATCCCGACGACCATGATCCGCGCGGCCAACTTATGAAAAATCCCCAAACCACCATTTGCTCGGACGCGGCGCTCGCCCGCATCAAGGACGGCACGCCGGTTTCAGAGACGATCCGCAACTGCCGCGACATCAAGCAGTTCGTCACGGTGATCAAGGCAACAGGTGGCGCCACCTGGCGCGGCGAATATCTCGGCAAGGTGGTGCGGTTTTACTACGGCATCGGTGGTGATGCGATCTTCAAGGCCACACCCAACGCCTCGACCGGCAACTTTCCCAAAGTGCCTAAGTCGGACGGCGCGATAGAATGTATGCGGTTGCCCGACGAGTTCCCCGACGACATCGACTATGCGCGCTACATCGCCGAGGCCGAGGAAATCCTTCAGGACGTAGGCTTCTACGGTCCCAAAATTGCGCCTCCGAAGCCGATACGCGTGACGAAGGCAAACCGTCAACTCGTCTTTGAATGGCTGACCGCAGCATGAGCGGCAGAAAGTACTGGTCAACGGCAGAGTTGGCGCGCGACGCGGCCTACTGGCGAAAGGGTGAAGCCTTCGCCGATGACATGATCAGGAAGACCTGGGACCGATCCGGCTACCAGTCGCCTCGCTGGTCTCTCGCGAAAAACAAGGCTCACATGAACGCGGCCGCATCGGAAGCCGAGATCGCGAAGCGCAAGGTGCCAGCATGAAGGTGCTCGACGATTTCGATTTTACAGAGCGCCGTGTCGAGGCCAATGAAGAACTCGACGTGGTGGCGTGGGCCGAAAACAACGGCTGGCTGGTGCGCAAGCTTCAGTGGATAGGCCGCCGCAGCGCGCCCGATCGCCTGTTCGCCGGCTACGGGCAACTGCTCCTGATCGAGATGAAGAAGCGGGGCAAAACGCCATCAAAGGACGGCAAACTGTCTGAAGGTCAGCGGCTGGAATTCGAGCGCTTCGCCGCTGTCGGCGTCACGGTGTCGGTCTTCTACACCGGCGAGGACGCTATTGCTTTTCTCAAATCTAAAATGTAAATTCACGTTTAACGTGATTGTGTTGCAACCCGAGGAACTGAAAATGGAAAAAGTCATAGCAATCGATTCGGAATTGGAACGTCAGTATCACTATGCGGACGGCGCAATTTTCAATGTTCCAGAGCCCAAAACCGTCCACGTCATCGCCGACGACCGTGGGGTGACTCACCGTGTGATCTCCCGGAACGGGCGGACTTACCGACCGGAACGCAACTGGATTGGCATCTCGTGGCTACCAGCTGCTGGCGAAGCGCCGTTCGTTGCATAGGTGTGATCTGGACCCTCGCAAATCGCGTCGATCCGTTCGCACGAGACATTGCTGATAGGCACTACAACCGGCAGTCGATCGGTGCGGCCAACTTTGCGCCTCCCGGCCGCTGTCTTGTGCTCAAAGCATCGTCGCCGACCGGCAAGGCATTCTGGATTACGTCCTGGCCCTACGCCCGCTTCGTGAAGCACAGATGGGCTGGCGCCTGGGTGTGCTCGGCGTTTCGCAATGAGACCTGCGGTGTGGCCACCGAAATGATCGAGCAGGCCATAGCAGCCACTGTGGCCTATTACGGCCAGCCGCCACTTCAAGGTCTTGTGACTTTCCTTGACACGAAAAAGGTGAAGCCGATCATGCGGCGAGGACGCAAGCATTGGGGCTACACTTGGGAGAAGGTCGGGTTCCGGCACGTCGGTTGGACCGGTAGCGGACTGATGGCCTTCCAACTGCCGCTGGAAGGCTTTCCTCCACCGCAAGAGCCGGCCGGCTTCGGGGCGCCGCACAACGATTTTCGGACAGAGCAGCACCTTGCCGCAGACGTGGCCGAATTCGAGTGGATGATTGCAGCGTGATCATTCGCCCGCGCTCCGACCTGCGCAACGCGCAGCGGATCATATCGAGCATCGTCAAGAGCGATGCCGCAAAGCTAATCATCAGCGGAATGGGAAGCGGCAAGACGGGCGCTACGCTCGACGGGCTCTACGATATGCTCAGCCGGTTCGAGGTTCACCATGTCCTTGTAATCGCCCCGCGCTTCGTCGCGGCGAACACCTGGCCAGACGAGATCGAGGCTTGGCAACACACTCGCGCGCTCTCCTACGCGGTCGCCGTTGGCGAGCCCGAAGAACGGCTCGCCGCGATCCGAGCGCGGAAGGAAATAACCACCCTCAATTTTGAAAACCTGCCGTGGCTCGCGCAGTCCATTCGATCGGTGGACAACTGGTATTGGGATTGCGTCGTGATCGACGAATCCTCCCGGATGAAAAGCGGCGAGGGGCGCACCAAGCCTACAAAGGTCAAGACCGTCAACAAGGCAGGCGAGATCGTCACGAAGGTCCGGAAGGGTGGAAATATGACCCGTTTTGGGATCATGACGACTGCCCGGCGCAAGATCGATCGTGTCATCGAACTGACCGGCACACCGGCGCCGAAGGGGCTTATTGACCTGTGGGGGCAAGCCTACCTGCTGGACCAGGGGCAGCGCCTCGGCCGCGACAAGGGCGAGTTCGAAAACCGTTGGTTCGACAAGGATAAATACACGCACACCGTCGAGCCGAAGCCGGGCGCCGAGGAAGAAATTCTCGCCCGACTGCACGATGTCCTGGTCACCATCCCGCAGGAAAAAGTTGCCGACGATGCCAAATTCATCCCCATGAAAGTGCGCCTGCCCGAGCAGGCTATGCGTGATTATCGAGAGTTCGAAAAAACACTTTATAGTGAACCTCACGATGTCGAGGCCGTCTCGAACGGGGTCTTGGCGAACAAGCTCCTGCAGTTCGCCAACGGCCATATGTATCGCGAAGACCGGACGGTGGTCCATATTCACGATGCCAAAATGGAGGCCCTGGATGAACTTATTGAGAGTGCGCAGGGTGAAAACCTGCTGGTGTTCTACGGCTTCAAGTTCGACAAGGATGCCATCAGGAAGCGTTACCCTCATGCCGTGGTCGCCAACGAGTCCAATGACTTCGTAACTGACTGGAATAAAAACAGAATTCGACTTGGATTGGCGCATCCTGCATCAATCGGGCACGGCACGAACCTACAGTATGGGGGCCACCTTGCAGCTTGGTATGGGTTGACATTTTCACTCGAACTTTGGCTGCAGGCCAACAAACGCCTACCCCGACCAGGGCAAACCGAACAGGTGCTCATCTACCCGATCATCGCCGAGGGAACATACGACGAACGGGCGATAACCATCCTGAACGACAGAAATGCGACTCAGGATCGGATCATTCGAAATTTCACGCTTCGGACTTGACTTTCACTTAAAATGTTCACATCTTCCTTTAGTATATATTAGTTAGGCGTAACGTGTTGAAAGGGGGTGCAATATGAATGTCGGAGTGGTCTTGCCCATGAAGAAAATTACCCATCCAGACTTCGCCAAGAGAATTGAGCGGGCCTGCGATGGCAACCCGGATGTGCCTCCGTTGAACCACGGCCGTCTCGGCTGGTTCGTCGAGCAACTGGATAAGCACGCGGTCGAGGTCACGCAGGAGACCGTGCGCAAATGGTTTCACGGCGAGACCCGACCGCGACACAAGGCGATGACCGCACTGGCGCAAATCCTCAAGGTCGATGAGGGGTGGTTCTCAAGCGGCAAGTCGCCTGAGTTCAGTGAGACGCAGCGGAAGCAGAACAACGTCGTTGCGGGCGGCGCTGTGAACGCGGTTGCGGGCTTCATTCAGATGGACGGCGGGCACCCGGCCTTCCCCATGGAAGAGGACCGCGAGGCTGAGTCCAAGAAAATCCACCTGTACGCCATCATTCGCGGCGCGAAGTACAGCTTCCACATCAGCCCGGCATTGGGTGAGGCTGACGGTCGTCACTTCCTGGTTCCGCATGAGGCCGAGGGGACGATCGTTCTTGGCATCATTCGGGACGGTCCTTTCTCGGTGCGAATTCTCGAACTCGATTGGGACACCATCAGGGATGCGGGGACGCGGAAGAGCACCGGTTTCGACGTGCCTCTCGATGGCCATCAGTGGCGCGAGATCACGTCGTTCGCCGAACGGATTTGAATGATCATTGCGGCAACAGGGCATCGCCCCGAAAAGCTTGGCGGATACGACGAGGGTGTCCGCAGTCGACTTCGAGCACTAGCCTTTATTGAGTTAGTCGAGTAGCGAAGACAGGTCGTTCGAGTTCCGCTCGGTCAGGTAGTCGCTCCACCATTCCATCATCTTGAGCCGTTCCGCCCAATATTCGCTGCGGTTATAGGCTGAGCGCACCTTGTCACCATGCACGTGAGCCAACTGCCGCTCGATTGCGTCAGGTGACCACAAGCCGGACTCGTTGAGGATCGTCGAGGCCGTTGAGCGGAAGCCGTGTACGGTGAGCCGGCTGTGATAGCCGAGACGGTAAAGAGCGAAGATCATGGTGTTCTGACTGATCGGCTTGTCACCACTGGCGCCAGGGACGATCCATTCGGAGTCGCCGGCAATCTCCTTTAGCTCGGCCAGCAATCGCTTGCTCTGCTTTGTCAGAGGCACCTTGTGGTCGCGGGACATCTTCATCCGCTCGCCGCTGATGAGCCACTGGTCCCCTTTGATTTCTGACCAGGTGCCGAAACGAAGTTCGTTGGTGCGCAACATCGTGTGCATGATCAGTTCGATGGCCAGGCGTGTCTGCCGCTCACCGTCGTAGCCTTGTAGGTTCGTCAGAAATTCGCCGATGTCGTCGGCATCGAGCGCCGCCATGTGCTTGACTTTGGGCCGCACCTTGAGCGCGTCCACCAGGTCGGCTGCGGGGTTGGTATCGGCGCGACCGGTGGCTATGCCAAACCGAAAAACGGCGCCTATTGATTGCCGAATGCGCTTGGTGACGTCGAGTGCCCCACGCTTCTCGACCTCGCGCAAGACCTCAAGAATTTTCGGGGCGCCTATGTCGCGCAGGCGCATCTTGCCGATGATCGGAAACACGTCGTTCTCGAAGCGGCTCAACACACGCTGCCAGTGCTCGGGCACCCAGGCTGCCTTTTGGGCCTCAAGCCACTCACGCGCCACCGTCTCGAACGCATCCGGGCCGCCAGTCGTGGCCTCGGCTTTGTGCAGGGCAGGGTCTTTGCCGGCCTTGAGTATCGCCTTGTTGGACGACAGGAGCGCGCGCGCATCGGCGAGGGGGACAGCGGGATACTCGCCGATAGAGAGTAGCTTCTGCTTGCCGTCGAAGCGATAGGTCATGCGCCAGTATTTCCCGCCTGCCGGCGTGACGGCGAGAAAGAGGCCGCCGCCGTCTGCGAGTTTGAGCGGCGAGCCGTCAGCTTTGGGCTTGGCGTTGCGGCACTGGATATCGGTCAACGGCACGATGGGAACCTACGGTGTGGAGTCACGAGAAGCGCACCATACCCACATTTGACTCCACATCAAGGGATGTATTGGGACGTATCGGGACACACGCCGAAGCCGCCCCATTGATTTTCTTACGTTTTTTGCCATCTTTGAGAGGGCTGGTAGCGGGAGAGGGACTTGAACCCCCGACCCCAGGATTATGATTCCCGTGCTCTAACCAACTGAGCTACCCCGCCAAGGCGGCGAAGGCCCGAAATCCAGCTTAAATCGGCAGGCATATCGGCGCGTTCGCCAAGGTCGCGCGGATATAAGGTTGCGAGGCCAAGCCTGTCAAGCATCGAAGTGGCTGCCGCGCCGGCATATTGCTGGCGCCTAAAGCTTTGCCGGGCAGACATTTGGGCGCACAGGCCGGGGTTGAGTTCAGCGAGGCACGTCGCTATGTCTCGGCCACGAAAGCCATGGTCATGAATTGATGAAACCGCGCATTGCAGTCCTCGGTTGCGGATACTGGGGCAGCAACCATATCCGCACCCTAAAGGCGCTCGGCGCGCTGCATGCGGTTTCGGACGTCAACCCCGCGCGCGCGGAGGGTTTTGCCAGCGAGCAGGATTGCCTGGCGATAGAGCCGGAGGCGCTGTTTGCCCGCGACGATGTCGACGCCATCGTGATGGCGCTGCCGCCGCAGTTCCATGCCGACATGGCGGTGCGCGCCGTGCTCGGCGGCAAGGACGTGCTGGTGGAGAAGCCGATCGCGCTGACGGTGGCCGATGCCGAACGCTCGGTGCAGGCGGCCGCCGATAATGGCCGTGTCTTCATGGTCGGCCACGTGCTGCGCTTTCATCCCGCCTTCGAGACGCTGAAGGCGCTGATCGACAATGGCGAACTCGGCGAAGTCCGCTACATCCATTCGCATCGGCTCGGCCTCGGCAAGTTCCATACCGAAAACGACGCGCTATGGGATCTGGCGCCGCACGATCTGTCGATGATCCTGGCCATCACCGGCACCGAACCGGTCGAAGTGCGCGGCGAAGGCGCTGCTCTTCTCGACAATCTCAGCGACTTTGCGCATTTGCACATGCGCTTTCCCAACGGCCTGCGCGGCCATCTGTTCGCCTCGCGGCTCAACCCTTACCGCGAACGGCGGCTGACCGTTGTCGGCACCAAGGCGATGGCGGTGTTCGACGATGTCGAGCCGTGGGAGCGCAAGCTTGCCGTCTATCGCCACGCGGTGTGGCAGGACAGCGGCCAATGGGCGTTCACCGCCAACGAGCCGTCCTATGTCGCGGTCGGTGAGGGCATGCCGCTGACGCGCGAGCTGGAGCATTTCATCCACTGCATCGAGACGCGGGCCGAACCGCGCACCAGCGGCGAGGAGGCCATCCGCGTGCTGCGCATCCTGACCGCCGGCACCGTCGCCCATACAAGGCCCGCCCATACAAGGCCCTAAGAGAAAACGCCGTCTATTCGGCGGGAACGCGCGCCGGCTGGACGGCAAGCCGCGTCAGCATCGCCTCGGCCTCGGCGCCGCGCTCGGAGCGCTCGATGAAGCCGCCGCCGAACACGCGCGCCTCGTTGCCATCGTCGGAATAGAGCACGCAAGCCTGACCGGGCGCGATGCCGGATTCGCCGTCGACCAGTCCCACCGAAGTGACACCGGCGCGGTGATGCAGCACGGCCGGGCGCGGCGGCCGCGTCGAGCGCACCTTGGCGAAAAGCTCAAGCCCGGCCGCCGGGATAGCGGTCAGCGGGCCATCGCCCAGCCAGTTCATGTTGCGCAAGAAGATCTTGTGGGTCTCCAGCGCCTCGCGCGGGCCGACGACGACGCGGGCCCGGTCGGCGTCGAGATGAACGACGTAGAGCGGCTCGCCCGAGGCGATGCCGATGCCGCGGCGCTGACCGACGGTGTAGCGCAAAATGCCCTCGTGGCGGCCAAGCACGCGCCCGTCTATATGGACGATGTCGCCCGGATTGGCGGCAGCCGGCTTCAGCTTGGCGATGATGTCGGAATATTTGCCCTGCGGCACGAAGCAGATGTCCTGGCTGTCCTGCTTGGCCGCAACCGTCAGTCCCATCTCCTCGGCGATGGCGCGAACCTCAGGCTTCGACAGGCCGCCGAGCGGAAAACGCAGATAGTCGATCTGCGCCTGGGTGGTGGCGAACAGGAAGTAGCTCTGGTCGCGGTCGGCGTCGACCGGCCGGTAAAGAGCGCGGTGGGCGCCATTGGCGCCGGAACGGATGTAGTGGCCGGTCGCCAGCGCGTCGGCGCCGAGTTCCTTGGCGGTCGCAAGAAGGTCGGCGAATTTCACCGTCTGATTGCAGGAAACGCAAGGGATCGGAGTTTCGCCGGCGACATAGCTCTCGGCGAACGGGTCGATCACCGCCTTGCGGAAGCGCTCCTCGTAATCGAGGACGTAATGCGGGATGCCGAGCGTCTCGGAGACGCGGCGGGCATCGTCGATGTCCTGGCCGGCGCAGCATGAGCCGGCCCGGTGCGTTGCCGCGCCGTGGTCATAAAGCTGCAGCGTGACGCCGACGACGTCGTAGCCCTCGCGCTTCAGGAGGCCGGCAACGACCGACGAATCGACACCGCCCGACATGGCGACGACGACGCGGGTGTTTTCGGGGCGTCCGGGAAGATCGAGGCTGTTCATGGTTCTTTCGTTCTGCGCGGCGCTTCAATGCCAATGGCCGGAATATAGGTCAAGCGTCCCGGCTGCGCCAGCTTTGCCGGGCCGGCTCATTTTTCCTGCCGGGTTCAATGCGCTTGCCGGCAGATGTTTCAAATGCCGATGAAAAGGCTAACGCCGCGTTCATGATCCTTACCTAACCATTAGGGTCTGCTTAGGCAAATTTTAAAGCTGTGGCGGTAATGTGGTGGGGATTGGGTCTTTGAGTTTTTTGTAGAGAGTACGATGACCGATCTAATTAGACCGCGAGTCAAATATGTTATCGGGCCGGACGGCAGCCCACTTACCATCGCCGATCTGCCGCCGACAAACACACGTCGCTGGGTTATCCGGCGCAAGGCGGAAGTGGTGGCGGCGGTGCGTGGCGGGCTTTTGAGCCTCGAAGAGGCATGCCAGCGCTACAAGCTCACCACCGAGGAATTCCTGTCCTGGCAAGCGTCGATCGACGAATACGGCCTTGCCGGCCTGCGCACCACGCGCATCCAGCAATACCGGCATTAGGCCGATAAGGGCACTGATCAGCGCCCTTACGTTTGCGAGGGGCGACGATCTGCAATTTCAGACCGTCAGCACCACCTTGCCGATCGGCCTGGTGGCGAGAAAGGTATGGGCTGCACCGGCCTGTTCGAGCGGAAACGCCTTGGCCACGTGGACGGCCAGCTTTTTCGCGTCGATCAATTTGCCGAGCTCCACCAGAGCGGCACGGTCGGGCACTACGGACATGCGCTCGACGCGGATGCCTCGCGTCCTGGCCTTTGCCTTGGTGGCATCGCTGACATCGAGCAGCGACACCAGAACGCCGCCGGCCGTGAGCACTTTCAGTGATTGCTCCGCATGCACGCCGCCGAACGGGTCCAGAACCAGATCGATGTCGCGGGCCTTCCCGGTGAAATCATCCCTTGTGTAGTCGATCACCTCGTCGGCGCCGAGCGAGCGGACGAAATCGAGCTTTTCCGGGCTGGCGGTCGCGACGACGTAAGCGCCGTGCGCCTTGGCGATCTGCACCGCCAGATGGCCAACGCCGCCGGCTCCGGCGTGGATCAGCACGCGCTTGCCAGAATCGAGCCGGCCATGGCGGACAAGGCCTTGCCAGGCCGTCAGGCCGGCCAGCGGCAGCGCGGCGGCTTGCGCGTGATCTATGCCTTCAGGTTTCGGCGCAAGCTCATCAGCCGGGACAGCGGCGAGTTCGGCGTAGGCTGCCGCCTGTTTGGGAAAGCGCGTCATGCCGAACACGGCATCGCCGACCTTGAGGCCGGAGACGCCGGAGCCCAGCGCCTCGACAACTCCCGAAACGTCCCAGCCAAGGACAAAAGGCGGCTCGCCAAGCAGCGGATAGTGGCCGCCGCGCACCGCACCATCGACCGGATTGATGCCGGCCGCCTCGATGCGGACGAGCACTTCGCCGGCCTCGGGTGATGGCGCGGGGCGATCGGCAATGACGAGGACGTCGGGTCCGCCGAAGGAATTCTGGATAATGGCACGCATGGAAGGCTCTCCTGCTGATTTGATGTGCCACTATCATTTGGATAGTTACATTCTCTTGTCTAGTATGTACCTTTTTGATATATACGCACCTCATGGATAGTGAAGATGTTTCCCCTTTCGGCTATGACGCCTTTCGGCGGTCGTGCCCGTCACACGCCGTGCTCGAGACGCTCGCCAGCAAATGGGTCTACCTGGTGATCTGTGCGCTGCGCCGGGGCCGGCTCCGCAACGGCGAATTGGCGCGCAAGCTCGAAGGCATCACGCCGAAAATGCTGACGCAGACGCTGCGTATCCTGGAACGCGACGGGCTTGTGCGGCGCGAGGTTTTCCCGGTCATTCCGCCGCGTGTCGAATATGAGCTGACCGAACTTGGCCAGAACCTGGCAGGACTGCTCAATCAGATCAGAGCCTGGTCGGAGCAGCATGTGCCCGACATCAAAAATGCGCGCGCACGGGCGGCGGAACAGCAAGAAGATCTGGATGCCTGAGGCGGGCACAGTTCGGTGCGCAGCAATAGCGCGCAAGCGCGACGCGCGTTAAAGTCTTGTTTTCAGCCGATCATGGCGCTGCGGCCGCCGGCTTCCGTGTCGCGCGCCTTGGTGTCGCGCGATTCCAGCATCTCGGCCTTGGAAAGCTCCGCTTCGGCTTCGCTCAGCAATGATTCGGCGACATTTCGCTGCTGGGCGAGGTCGCTTTGCGAATTTCTAAGGTTGTCGCGGCGTAGCCGTGCCGCCTTGGCGAAGGTCGGATAAGCAAAGTGATTGATGTCGGTGATGCCGGCCTTCTTCTCTTCGGCAGCGATCTGAAGTTCCAGCTCGACGGCCATGCGCTCGAATTCGGCGATCATCATGTCGAGCTGCAGCAGCTGCCGCCGCTTCTCGCTCACCTGAAATTGCTTCAGCCGAACGAGGTTTTCACGTGACTTCATGATTCGGTACTCCCGGAAACGCACACCTGCACATATCGTCCAATTCACCCGGCAAGGCCCAGGCTTGACCCGTTTCCACCGGCTTTCCCCGAACTATGGGAAACAAACTCCTAAAGTTTTTTGCCGGCGGTAACCATTCGTTTACGGGCATTGTTAATCATACGGCTCAGGACTTAAGGGCGGGTAAAAATTCTGCTTCTCGTCGCGAAACCCGGCCAACGAGTCCGAAGAGTCACTTAGTCTGGCTTATTAATGTGCTGCATTAACGGTTTGGGTCTGTGATTCATTATTGGATTCAACGAGGTGTAGAAAGGGGTTAAAAAATCTGATACCGTCATGGACGGGGAATTAGGTTTTATTAACCATTCGATGGCAGCCTCTGCTCAGGCAATCACTGCTCCGGTCCTGGACGGGTCGTGAAATGGTCCGGCAGCAGAAAAGGGGAATGAAATGCGCGTTCTGCTGATAGAAGACGACAGTGCAACCGCACAAAGCATCGAGCTGATGCTGAAATCGGAAAGTTTCAATGTCTATACGACCGACCTTGGTGAAGAGGGCGTCGATCTAGGCAAGCTTTACGATTACGACATCATTCTCCTCGACCTCAATCTCCCCGACATGTCGGGCTATGAAGTTTTGAGAACACTTCGCCTTTCCAAGGTGAAGACGCCGATCCTCATCCTCTCCGGCATGGCCGGCATCGAGGACAAGGTGCGCGGCCTCGGCTTCGGCGCCGACGATTACATGACCAAGCCCTTCCACAAGGACGAACTGGTCGCCCGCATCCATGCCATCGTGCGGCGTTCCAAGGGCCATGCCCAGTCGGTCATCACCACCGGCGACCTGGTGGTCAATCTCGATGCCAAGACCGTTGAAGTCGGTGGCCAGCGCGTCCATCTGACCGGCAAGGAATATCAGATGCTGGAACTGCTCTCGCTGCGCAAGGGCACCACGCTGACCAAGGAAATGTTCCTCAACCATCTCTATGGCGGCATGGATGAGCCGGAGCTGAAGATCATCGACGTCTTCATCTGCAAGCTGCGCAAGAAGCTCGACGCCGCGTCTGGCGGGCAGAATTACATCGAGACCGTCTGGGGCCGCGGCTATGTGCTGCGTGAGCCTGAAGATATCCGGGTCAGCGCCTGAAGCAAGGGCATGATCCCAAAATGGGCGCCGGCTTTCGGAAAAGAACCTGGTAAAACAGCGAGATAGAGCTCATCCGATTTTCGTCGGAATGGAACAGGCTCTGATCAGGCGGCAATCTTCAAGGCGCGGAAGCACTCGAGCAGTTGCGGCCGGTTGAACGGCTTCAGCAGGTAGCCCTGGGCGCCGGCGCGCTTTGCCCGCATGATCGCCCCGACGTCGACCTCGACCAGCGAAATCAAAACTTGCGGCACTACCGGGCTTTCCATGGCGCGCACGCGGCGGATGAGGTCCTGCGCCTGCATGTCCGGCAGGGCGCCGTCGACGACGATGATATCAGGCATGTCGACCGCGCACATCTCGATCGCCTCATAGCCGCTGGCGGCTTCGATCACCATCATGCCGGAACCGCCCAGGATACGCCTTGCAACCTTCCTGATGACGCTCGAATTGTCGACGAACATGCAGCGTTTCATTCCCGGACCCTCTTTGCCATGCGGCAAACCGACAGCGTCGTGGCATCTGCCGGGGAACATAGGCCGATCTGGTAAAGAAGCCGAAAAGCCGTTAGGTAAAATTTTCCTGAAGGTGTTTTAAGCGAAATCTTCTTTCGAAATGCTTCACGCAATTAATCTGCAAGCCTGTCTCACAGATGTTAAGACGACGCCGCAAATATGATTTGGAGAAAATACTTTCGCGGCTCTTAGCAGAACTTCAGACTGCAGAAAGGACGATCTCGTCGGCGGTCGCATGGATCGAAATCGTCATGTTGGCTTCGCGGGCCAGGAGCAGCGTGTAATAGGGCTGCACCGAATGCGCGTCGATCGGCTCTTCCGGCCTGTGGCCGGAATGCAATTCCAGGAATTTGGGCGGCACGCGCAGCATCGGGCCGCTCGCCGCGAGCGCAAAGCGCGGCTCGGTCTCGAGGTTCTCCAGCGTGACCACCAGCCTGCCGCCGCGCGGAATGGCGGCGTTAGCGACGAGGATGAGATTGAGCAGCAGCTTGACCTTGTTCTTGGGCAACAGTGCGCGGGTTCCGTTCCAGATCAGTTCCGGCTTCTCGTTCTTCAGGAAGGCGATGGCCACGGCCTCGGCGTCCCCGGTGTCGATCAGCATGCCGGCGGAACCGGCGGCGCCGAAGGCGATGCGGGCGAATTGCAGGCGGGCGGAGGCGTTTTTGGCGCTTTGGCGGATCAGCTTCATGGCGTCTTCGTCGGCGCCGCCTTCGTCGAGCAGCTCAAGCCCGTTGTTTATGGCGCCGACCGGCGAAATGATGTCGTGGCAGACCCGGCTGCACAGCAGCGCTGCCAGATCGGGTGCGGAAAGAGTGAAAAGCTCGGCCATCGGCAAAAATCCCTGCAAATTTCACAACACAATGACCGGGCGATCATGATCACGCCTGTCCACACGAATCACGCTCTCTCCCAAGCATTCTGAATACACAGCGCTTGTGCGTGCAGCAACAAATCCGAAATCATGATTGTCGAAAATGGCGTGTTCACGCAGCAAGGTGCTGCGCGGGCGATATGAAAACAGCCTTCGAACCGCCATCTTCATGTGGGAGTTTAATGGTTGAAAAAGGATTACGGCATAGTTTGCCCCTAACAGTCATCCTTAACGGCCGCCAAAGAGCCGTACGGGTGCGAGGCGTCGGCGAAAGTGCTCCCTGACGGAGATTGGAAGCATGGTTTCCCGATTCTACGACCGGACTTTTTTCCGTGTCATCTCAATGACGATCGCGCTCATCGGCCTTGTCGCTTTTTCGGCATCGGCCGCGCGGGCGCAGGAATACACCGCGCAGGAGATCGTCGATTCCGGTCATAAATTCTTCGGCGCGACGTCGGGCGGGCTCGCCACCGTCGTCGAGAAGATTTTCGCCACCTATGGCCTGCCGAACGGCTATCTGCTCGGCGAAGAGGGGTCCGGGGCGCTGATCGGTGGCCTGACCTATGGCGAAGGCACGCTCTACACCAAGAATGCCGGCGACCACAAAGTGTTCTGGCAAGGCCCGTCGCTCGGCTGGGATTTCGGCGGCGAGGGCTCGCGCGTCATGATGCTGGTCTACAATCTCGACGATGTGAGCAGCCTCTATAATCGTTTTGGCGGCGTCGCCGGCTCCGCCTATGTCATCGCCGGCGTCGGTTTCAACGTGCTGAAGAACAACAATGTGCTGCTCGTACCGATCCGTACCGGCGTCGGCGCCCGTCTCGGCGTCAATCTCGGCTACCTCAAGCTCACCCAGCGCGCGACCTGGAATCCGTTCTGACCTGCATGATGGCGCCACTGCGATTGGACCTGTGATCCCACGGTCTGAGCTTTGCCGCGGCATACTCTTGCCGTGGCGCCGGATTTCCGTCATGCGAAGATGGCAAAGTCGACCTTTGGCGATTGCCATGCACAACGGATAGTCATCTTGGTCCAGTCGATCCTGTTCTTTGTCCTCGGCTTTCTCTGCGCGGGCTTTCTGGCGCTGATGATTGCTCCGGCCGTGTGGCGGCGGGCGGTGGCGCTGACGCGCAAGCGCGTCGAGGGCTCGATGCCGTTGACGCTGGCCGAGATCCAGGCGGACAAGGATCGCATTCGCGCCGAGTTCGCCGTTTCGGTGCGCCGGCTTGAAATGACCGTCAAATCATTGCGCGAGAAGGCCGCCGAACAGCTGGTCGAGATCGGCCGCGACCGCGAAGCCCTGAAGGAATTGGCGGCCGAGCGACAGGACAAGAACCGGGTCGTCGCCGATCTTACAGCCAGGGGCGAGGAGCTTCGCAAGCGCGATGAGCAGCTGCAGCAGCTGTCGGAACGGCTTGCGGAGACCGAGCGCGCCCTCGAAAAGCGCGGGCTCGAACTGCGGAAACTGGAGCACATGTATGACGACGCCAGTTTTTCATCCAGCAGCCGGCAGATCGAACTGGTGGCGCGCGAGTCCGAGCTGCAGAAGCTGGCGAGCGACATTTCGCTGCTGCGCGGCCAGCGCAAGGAGGCGGACAGGCGCAGCCAGGAATTGGCAGCCGAAAGCAAGGTTTTGCGGGACGCGTTGAAGGCCGAGAAGAAAAGAACCGGCGACCTGGAAAAGAAGGTCGAACGCCTGCTCGCCTCGCTGGCCGATCGCGAGGACAGGCTGGAGCGCCGCGAGAAGGAACTGGTGCGCCTTCGCGAAAAGCCGAAAGGCGCTGAAAGGACGCCTGCGGTGGGTCTTGCCAGCGTGCCAGGCAGTCAGGTCAATGTGGCCGCCAACGGCGACATCGAACAGACAACCGCCAAGCTCGATGCCGACCGCGAGCGGCTGGAGGCCAGGCTGACGTCGCTGGCACGCGAGAACAGGCGGCTGAAGACAGATCTTGCTGCCGTCGAAACATCGAAATCGCGGACCGGAGACGATACCGGCAGCGCCAGCGCCGCATTGCGCGAAGAGATGAACGATCTGGCGGCGCAAGTCGTGGCCTTGACGGCAAAGCTCGACGGGCCGGATTCACCGATCGCCCGGGCGCTTGCAGCGCCTGAGGATCCGCGGCCGGGGAGCGGCGGACGCAGCCTTGCCGATCGGGTGCGGGCGCTGCAGAAGGCCGCTTCGACCGACTGAGATGCCGCCACTTGGCCGCAAAATGCCCGACTCTCAAATTCCGGAAAAATGATGAAGTGCGATGGCTGACGCGGCGGCGACGTTCAGGCTGTCGAAACCTTGCGCCATACCGATCCGCAGCGTCTGCAGGCGGGCAAGCAGGCTTTCCGGCAGGCCTTCGCCCTCGGTGCCGAGATAGAGCGCCAGCCGGCCGTTTGTCTTGGCATCGCGAATGTCGATCTGCCCGCGCGGCGACAAGGCGAATTGGCTGAAGCCTTGCCGGTCGAGCATTGCGGTGCAGCCGGCGGTATCGGCAAAGCAGGCGAAGGGGACTTTCAAGGCCGCGCCCACCGAGACGCGGATTGCCTTGCGGTACAGCGGATCGCAGCAGGTCGGATCGAGAAGCACGGCATCCGCGCCAAAGGCGGCGGCATTGCGGAAGATCGATCCCATATTGTCATGATTGGCGATGCCGACCAGCACCACGATCAGCGCGCGGGCGGGCAGTGCGCCGAGCAAGACCTCAGCGGAGATGGCCGCACCTTTGCGGCCGATCGCCAATATGCCGCGATGCATGTGGAATCCGGCGATCCTGTCGATGACTTCGCCGGGTGCGACATAGATCGGAAGCCCGGCAGGCGCCTTGCGCAGGACGTCATCGAGGCCGGCCAGCCGGTTCTCGAGCACCAGCACCGATTCTGCCTCAAAGCGACGGGCGGCAAGCAGCGTGTCGAGCACCACCTTGCCTTCGGCGACGAAACGGCCTTGCCGGCCGGCAAGATCTCGCTCCCGGATGTCGAGATAGGCGGCGACGCGGGGATCGTGCGGGTCGTCTATGCGGATGGGGTTCATGGCTTCCTCGGCGGACCCTGGCGTCGGCCGCGAATCGGGATTCGGCTTCGGAAGGCACGATGCCCGATCCGAAGGAGTTCAGACCGTATCTCAGCGTCCAAATGGATGCACGCCGTTCTAACGGTCAAATCCAATCACTGGGCGCCGGGCCAGGATGGAATCTGCCTGGGCTTTGGCGACAAGGATATTGATTCCCGCGGCACGGCTCGTCGGCAAGCCGCTTCAATGCAGAATTTCGATGGGCGAAGGAACCACACAGGGCCATGCCGCGTCATAGAGGCGGGCTCCCTGCTGCGGTCCTGGGAGGACATCGATGATCAGGCTCCTCCTCGTCTTTACCGCCACGCTTGCCCTTGCATGCGGCGTGGCCCGCGCGGCCAAGCTCGATCCAGCCACCGTCAATCAGGCCCAATTCACTATCGGCGAACTGAAGGGTGTCGATCCGATGCTGCTGAAGGCGCAGATCCTTCTGGATCGCGCCCGCTTCTCGCCGGGCCTCATCGACGGTCGCCTTTCCCAGAACTTCGCCAAAGCCGTCGCCGCGTTTCAGGCGGCAAACGGACTTCCGCCCGATGGCAAGCTCAGTCCACAAACCTGGAGCAAACTCATCGCAACCTCCGCCAAGCCGGTGCTGGTGACCTATGAGGTGGTGCGCAAGGATGTGCGCGGACCTTTCACCAGGCGTATTCCGGCTCGCTTGGAGAGGATGGCCCGCTTGCGGCGGCTTGGCTACCGCAATGCGGTGGAGAGGTTGGCCGAGCGCTTCCACGTCAGCGAACAATTGCTGCGAATGCTCAATCCGGGCACCAGCCTCAGGAAACCAGGCAGGACGTTGGTTGTGCCTGATGTCAGCAGGGGCGACCCTCCCGCCGGCGTTGCCGCCGTCGAGGTCGACAAGGGCGCCCGCTTGGTGCGTGTGCTCGACCGTGCCGGCAAATGGCTGGCGGTCTACCCCGCCTCGATTGGGAGCGAGGAGAAGCCGGCGCCAAGCGGCATGGCGGAGGTCAGGCGCGTGGTGCACAACCCTACCTATCACTACGATCCGGACTTCGCTTTCAAGGGGGTCAAGACCAAGCGGCCCTTCACCATCGCTGCCGGGCCGAACAATCCCGTGGGATCAGTCTGGATCGATCTCTCCATCGAAAGCTACGGCATCCACGGCGCACCCGAACCGGGCAAGATCGGCACGACCTTTTCGCATGGCTGCATCCGGTTGACCAATTGGGATGCCGAAGACCTTGCCTCCATGGTGCAGCCGGGCACGAATGTCGAGTTCAAGGACGAGATTGCGCAGGCCGCGGACGAGCGCGTTCAATAGCAAGCCTGACTTGGCAGCAAAGCGGACTTGGCAGCAAGGCGGACTTGGCAGCAAAGCGGATTTCGCGGGGCGTTCTCCGCTCCGGCCGCTCAGGTCCCGGCGCGACGCAGCCGGTGAGCCATCTGCGACAGTTCACCTTCGCCGAAAATGCCGTCCAGCATGTGCAGCAATTCGCGCACCGCCGCGGACTTGCAGGAATAATAGATCATTTGCCGGTCGCGGCGGGTCTCGACAAGGTCGGAAGCCCTCAGCTTGGCCAGATGCTGTGACAGGGCGGATTGGCTGAGCGACACCTTCTCGGCTATGGCGCCGACCGACATCTCGCCCTCGGCCAGATAGCTCATGATCAACAAACGTTTTTCGTTGCCCATCAGCGTCAGAAACGCAGCCGCGGTTCCGGCGTTGGCGACTAGTTTGTTCGAGACCATAGATCCCCCATGCCTTCTTGCTCATCCGCCGCTATGGGGGCAATAGCGTCGGATTCCATAGACTTTCCCTATAGATGCACGCCAGCGATTCAGCGTCACTCGCAAAGGTAGAACATTTCGCTCAAATCTCAAGGCTTGCTTTCCATGCAAGCCGATTAACCGCGCGGCTGTGATTAATTTGCCGATCGGGCAGCCTTGGCCATGTCGACCAGGACAGGCCTGAGGTCGCGCGCCGCTCTCAGCGGCTCGGGGAAGAAAACCCGACAGACATTGTCGCCCGATATGAGATCCATCCCGTCGGCGTCGAACCCGGTGACGATCCAGCCGTCACTCTCGGCCCCGCCGAAATGACTTGCGTAGAGGGCAATCGCATCGAGATGGTCGGCGTTCATGTGGTCGACCGCCGATTGCTCCCCGGCGGCAAGCTCTTCGACGATCGCTCCCGTCGCGACCAGATCGGTGCGGTCGAGCAGATAGGCCTTGCCGAAGCCGCCGTTCAGGCTGGCGCGCTCCGGTTCGAGCCGGAAGATCGAGAAGTCGCCGAGCCCGGCATAGAGTTTTGCCTTGGGGTTGCGGTTGAGGTAGCGCCGCTCGGCGCGGGCGTGTTCGTTCGATCCGCGTTCGAGCCGCACGGCGCGGCAGACGAGCGTCAATCGCGGATGCGCCAGCGGATCGCCCTTGCCGGGTTCGCCGACGAGCAACGAGCAGCGCGGGTCGGCAAGGATGGCGCCGGTATGGGCGGACAGCATCGATACCAGGATCAATGGCGTGCCGTCGATGTCTGTGGCGACGCCGACCCGGCTGGCCAGCGGCGAACCGGTTCCTGGTTCGAGCACTGCCAACGCGCCGAAACGGGCGCTGCGGATCAGCGTCTTTGCCAGCCTGATCGCCTCGGGATCGGTCGCGCGGATCACGTCCTTTTTTGGTTTGTCCAAAGCACCACCGTCGCGTTTATTTCGGCGCCATGCGGATGGCGCCGTCGAGGCGAATGGTCTCGCCGTTGAGCATCTGGTTCTCGATGATGTGCAAGGCAAGTGCCGCGTATTCCGAAGGCTCGCCCAAACGGGAAGGGAAGGGCACAGCGGCGCCGAGCGAATCCTGCACCTCCTGCGGCATGCCGGCCATCATCGGCGTCCTGAAGATGCCGGGTGCGATGGTGCAGACGCGAATGCCGGAGCGGGCGAGATCGCGCGCCACCGGCAGCGTCATGCCGACGACGCCGGCCTTGGACGCTGAATAGGCGGCCTGGCCGATCTGGCCGTCATAGGCCGCGACCGACGCGGTGTTGACGATGACACCGCGCTCGCCGCCCTGCAGCGGCTCGAGCCTGGCGGTCCGGTCGGCGACCAGGCGGATCATGTTGAAGGTGCCGATCAGATTGACCTCGATCAACTTGCGGTATTGATCGAGCGGATGCGGTCCGTCCTTGCCGATCGTCTTCATGCCGACAACGATGCCGGCGCAATTGACCAGGATGCGCGGTGCGCCGAGCGTCTCTGCCGCTTCCGCGACTGCGACGGCACCGCTCTCGGCGTCGCTCACATCACATCGGACGGCGATGCCGCCGATGTCGGCCACCACCTTGGCCGCACGCTCGATACCGAGATCGAGGACGGCAACCCTGGCGCCGCCGGCGGCAAGAGCGCGCGCCGTCGCCTCGCCAAGGCCGGAGCCGCCACCGGTGACGATCGCAATCTGGCCGTTCGGGTTCATCTCGACGTCCTCCTCCGTGTCCAGACTATGCCGCCAAGCCACCGTGCGACAGCGCCGGCACGGTCATGCCATCGCGGCGATGTGCGCGGCAATCCTTGCCTGGTCGGCGTGGCAAACCTCGCCCGCCAGCCTCGCCAACGCGCCCGGCACGATCTCGTGCGCCAAAAGCCGATCGGGGTCGACCGGACGCGGCATCGAGATCTGCCCGCGCGGCAGCCTCCTGAAGCCGAGCGGGCCGTAGTAGGGTTCGTCGCCGACCAGCATCACCGCCGGCGCGCCGGCCTTGGCGGCGGCTTCCAGCGCGATTGCCACCAGCCGGCGGCCGATGCCGAGATTTTTGAAGGCCGGCCGCACAGCGAGCGGCCCGAGCATCAGCGCGCGGCCGGCACCGGCGGCGATGCGCGTCATCCGTACCGAGGCGACGACGATTGCGCCATCGACAGCCACGAAGGACAAAGCCCGCTCATGCGGGCCACCTTGGCGGATCTTGTAGGCGGCAAGCACGAAACGGCCCGGCCCGAAGGCCTCGTCATTGATGGCTTCGATTTCAGGATCGTGCGCCGGAGTTTCCGGCAGGTATTTCATGTCGGCCAGGTATTTCAAGTCGGCAAGGCTCATGGTCTTTGCGTTCCGGTATACGAGGAAAGGTTTGCTGCAAGCGGCAGCGTTCGCCAGTCAGCGCTTCATCAGGCGCGGGCGCTCTTTCGTCGTCGGTCGAACCGGATCATGGCAAAGTCGAACATGCGGATGTCCGCTAGCACCAATTTTCAGCCGCCGCAATCGGCCGGCGCAGCCGACCGCACTCGACGACGCAGCCGTTGACGATCTGTTCAGCATCGGGGATTTCCGCGGCGCCGCTTGGTGCCCTACATCGAGCAGGAACGCGAAAGGATATTGCATGGGATTGCTAGTCGAAGGCCAATGGCAGGACCGCCGGTATGATAGCGGGGAGAGCGGCGGCAAATTCGTGCGCGCGCAGTCGCAGTGGCGCGACTGGGTGACCCGCGACGGCGCGCCGGCCGAAGGGCGAAAACGCGGCTTCAAGGCCGAGCCCGGCCGCTACCACCTCTATGTCTCGCTCGCCTGCCCGTGGGCGCATCGGACGTTGATCTTTCGCGTGCTCAAAAAACTCGAGGACGTGATTTCCGTCTCGGTCGTCCATCATTTCATGGGCGACGACGGCTGGACGTTCCTGGCCGAGGACGGCGCCACCGGCGACACGCTCTACGGCCTCGATTTCCTGCACCAGATCTACACCAGGGCCGATCCCGGCTATTCGGGCCGGGTCACCGTTCCCGTGCTGTGGGACAAACGCGAGCAGACCATCGTCTCCAACGAATCCTCCGAGATCATCCGGATGCTCAATTCGGCCTTCGACGAATGGGGCGATGCCAAGCTCGATTTTTATCCGCAACCGTTGCGCGGCGAGATCGATGCGATCAATGCGCTGGTCTATCCCGCGGTCAACAACGGCGTTTACCGTGCCGGCTTCGCCACCACGCAGGCGGCCTACGAGGAGGCGTTCGGCGAATTGTTCTCGACGCTCGACATGCTGGAAAACCGTCTGTCAAGGCAGCGCTATCTCGTCGACAGCCGCATCACCGAGGCGGACTGGCGGCTGTTCACGACGCTGGTCCGCTTCGACCCGGTCTATGTCGGCCATTTCAAGTGCAATCTGCGCCGCATCGCCGACTATCCGAACCTGTCGAATTACCTGCGCGATCTCTACCAGGTGCCGGGCGTCGCCGGCACGGTGAATTTGCACCACATCAAGTCGCATTATTACGGCAGCCACGAGACGATCAACCCGACACGCATCGTGCCGGTCGGGCCTGAGCTCGACTATGGCGCGCTGCATGACCGCGACAGGTTCAGGAAGGCGGCGTGATCTACCAGTAGGGCGATATCGCCGCGCCATCAAAAACCTCGGCAATCCGCCGCAAAGTTGCCGGTGTCGTGCCCACCGGCAAGCGGTCGAGCGAGAAGAAGCCGGCTTCGGCGATCTCGCGGTCGGGCAGCTTAGGGCTTGGCTGGTCGAACTCCTCGACCAGATAGAGGCCGACATGGTCGCGGCGGCTGGCGCGGCGGTTGAAATGCAGGGATTTCAGCACCGGCGGTCCGGTCAGCGCGATGTTGCCTTCCTCGAAGACTTCGCGTGTCAGCGCTTCGATCATCGTCTCGCCCAACTCGACGCCACCGCCGGGCAGGTGCCAGCCCGGGACATAGGTGTGGCGGATGAGGAAGACCGAATTGGAGCGGCGGTCGTGGATCAAGCCGCGCACGCCGAGCGTCATCGGCCGCCGCAGTACGAAGTACAGGTGAAACAGCCTTGCCCTGAAGCCCGGCCAGCCGGTCTGACGCAGGGCTTGCTCCGGATCCGGCGTCGTCATCGTCCGCGAAACCGTGAGTGGAAAGCCGCGCGCGCCTCGCCTATGAAGAAAAGATGTTCAGGCTCGCGCATATTTCCGATGTCCATCTGGGGCCGCTTCCCGATGTAACCTATCGCGATCTCGCCTCCAAGCGCGTGGTCGGTTACGTCAATTGGCAGCGCAACCGCCGCCGCTACATGCACGATGCCGTCATCGACACGATCGTCGCCGACATGAAGGCCAGCGGGCCGGACCATCTCACCATCACCGGTGACCTGGTCAATCTGGCGCTCGACGGTGAGCTCGAGATGGCCAAGCACTGGCTGGAGACGCTGGGCTCGCCCAATGACGTGTCGGTCGTGCCGGGAAACCATGACGCCTATGTGCCGGGCGCCTTCGACAAGACCTGCCGGTCCTGGGCGGCGTGGATGACCGGCGACGGCGTCAATACGCCGGTCGACCGCAACACCTTTCCGTATCTGCGCGTGCGCGGCGATGTTGCGTTGATCGGCGTCTCCACGGCGCGCGCCACGGCTCCCTTCATGGCCAACGGCTTCTTTCTGGAAGGCCAGGCGGAAAGGCTGCGCGGCATCCTCGACGCCACGGGCAAGCAGGGCCTGTTCCGGGTGATCATGATCCACCACCCGCCGGTGCGCGGCGCCGTTTCGCAGAACAAGCGGCTGTTCGGCATCTCGCGCTTCCACAAGGTTCTTCACCGGCACGGCGCCGAGCTTGTGCTGCACGGCCATTCGCATGTGCCGTCGCTGTTCTTCATCGGCGCCCGCAAGATCAAAATTCCGGTGGTCGGGGTCGCCGCCGCGGGGCAGGCGCCCGGCAGTTCGCATGCGCCGGCGCAATACAATCTGCTCGACATCGACGGTGAAAAGGACAATTGGCGGATCAGGCTGACGCGCCGCGGCCTGACCGGGCCGGCATTGCCGCCCAGCGACCTGCAGACAATGGAGCTTGGCGTGGGGGCCGAGGCCACGCTTGCCGGGGCGCGGTGAACTCAGATGGGAGCGTCTCGCCGGTCGTCAGCCGCACTCTGCGACGCCAAGTGACATCACTTGGCTGCAAATGCTTTAAAAGCTGATTTTCATCGCGACGATGCGGTCCCAGAACAGCACGAGCGAAATCGCCAGGCCGACCAGGGCGCCGGCGGCGATCAGGCCGAGGCCCGAGAAGAACGCCGACCAGCCGTTGCTGCGCGCAGGGACATGCAGCGGCGGCTCAGCCTCCGCCACCAGGGCGCGTTTCAGGCCGGCGACGGCCTGCTCGATGCCGCCTTCCATCATCCTCTGGCGTTCGACGACGCGCTCGGCGACATAGCGCGTCACCTGATCGGCAACGACCTTCATCTCGGTCGACTCGGCGAGCACGACGCGGCCGATGCGCGTGTCCTTGAGAAAGCGGTAGGTGCGGCGGTCGCGTCCCATGGCGACATGGCTGACCGCGTCGATCCACAGCCGTGGTTGCAGGCCGGACGAGACGGCGAAGTCGAAACTGTCCATGTCGGTGGGTACGTCGCCGAAGACCGGCGCGAGTTCGGCGGCAAGCAGATCGAGCCGCATGCGATGCGCTTCGCGCATCTCGACGACGACGTCATCGCGGTCGGCGAAGGCGTTCTTGACGTCGCGAATGGCATCGGACAGTTTTCGCGACTGATCGATCTGGGTGATGTTCTCGCCTGCGTCCTTCATCGGCGTTGCCTCGCGGGGTTTGGTTAACACCGAATTAACACAGCCGCCGCCAAAATGCACTTGCGAGATCGATGAGCGGGCAAGGGTTCGCTGGAGCAGCACCAGCGCCGCCGCCGTGCCTGCGCGAAGACCGATCAGCTCGCCGCAGCGGCGAATCCCGGACGAAGCCGCCTGCTGCGGCGTCGCATATTGCGACGGACAGCCTCGACGACCAGGCCGGGCGCTTCCTCGACCAGCATATGGCCGGCTTCCAGCACGTGGTGCAGATGAAAATGCTTCGGCACGCCGTCCGCCTGGCTGACGGGCAGCACCGCGTCGTCGGTTCCCCAAACCACCATGACCGGCATGTTCAGCGTTTCCAGCCGTTCGCGCTGAATGACGCCTTGCCGATCATCCCTGGTCATGGCGGCTGCGAACTCGACAAGTGTCCGCGACTGGCCGGGACGCCGGCGCATCTCGTTGACGAGATCGACCCTATGCTGCAAGGGCCGGCTTTGCGGTCCCGACATGGCGGCAAGACAGGCGCGGATTTCATCCGTGCCGGCAGCGGCGGCGTAGCGACGCAGCAGCGGACCATTGATCTCAGGACCAAAACCGCCCGGCGACAGCAGCGTCAGCGAGGCCATCTTTTCAGGCTCGCTCAATGCCATCAGGGCGGCCACGGCGCCGCCCATCGAATGACCGACGAGATGAGCCCGCTTTATCCCGCGAGCGGAAAGATCGGCAAGGACGGCACTGGCTGCAATCCTGGCCGGACCGCCGCCCGGAAAATCGAGCGACAGCCCATGTCCCGGCAGATCATAGGCCAGGGTCCGCGCGCCGGGCGCCAGAGACTCGGCCACGTCGCGCCAGTCGTCGTGGCAGCCACCGAAACCATGCAGGAAGGCGATCGTTGTCGGGCCGGTGCCCCGTTCGGCAGCGTAAAGGGATGGGGTCATGCAAACTTTATGGCTTGGTGCCGGGATCAGTCAGGATGCCGGGGGCGGTCTTATGCGGATCAGTCTTTGCGGGAGGTCAGACTTATGCGGAGATCAGTCTTATGCGGGATCAGACCTATGTGGGATCAGATTGGCCGGTTCAAATTGTGTCTGAATTGCGCTTTGGCCGTCCGGATGGCCAGTAAAATCTTCGCGATCACCTGACGTCGTGCACGCGCCGGGAGACGTCAGCTGGCGCCGCCAAGGCCGGCGGCGCGCAGGGCTTCCACCAGCCGGTTGGTCAGATCGGCGGGATATCTTCGTTCGACGAAAGTTGCGCGCGGATCGGCTGCGAATTTCGGGAATTTGGCGGTCAGTTCCTGCAGCAGCCTGCTCGCCAGCTTCTCGCGGCCGGCAGCCTTGGCGCCGATCAGCCGCGCCGCCAGATAATGCGATTTCATTTCCGTCGTTCGCAAGCCGTCGCTGGCGAGCGTGGCCTTGTGAATGTCGCCCATCATGAACTCTCCGGCGAACAGCCCGTAATCCCACCATGTCGGATGGGCGCTGGCGATGTCCACCGCGTGAGCGATGATCGGGGTGCCCTCGCTGTACCTGCCGGCGAAAACCAGCCCGTAGCCATAGGCGGCGGCCATTGCGAGATCGTAGGGATTGAGCTCATAGGCCTTGCGCATCCAGCGGATCGATTCCGCGGAATCGCCCATGCGCGAATTGAGATAACCAAGGGCGCGGTGCGCGTAGGGGCTGGTCGGGCCCATCTGGATGGCGCGATGGGCAAACGTCATCGCTTTGTCGATCGTCGCGTCGGCGGGGTAGGGATAGTGGTCGGTGACCGCTTCGAGATGCAAGGAAGCGAGTTCCGAATAGACGAGCGACGACTTTGCCTCCCGGTTGGCAAGATCTTCGAGGCAGCGGTAAGCGGCTCCGTGCGTCTGGGCGTTCTGGTCGAGATAATATTTGCCGTTGAGCACCAGACACGCCGTCAGCCCGGTCTGGATGCCGCTCTGCTCGATGTAGTTGTAGATCGTGCCCGAGGCGGGAAGAGCCGAGCTCAAAATGCCGGAGATCTGGTCCTCGATGGCGGTGTTCGCGCTGTCGCCGGCGGTCAGGTTGCGTGAGAGCAGCACGCGGCCGGTCGCCACGCTTTGCAGCTCGAGCATGATGTCGCCGCTACGCGGCCCGGGCAGGACATCGAATACGAAGCTGGCGGCGTCGGTTACTGGATCGGGCGGGCTGTCGGCATCACGGCCGATGAAATTGATGGTATCGAAGCCGCTGAGGCCGGCGCGCAGCGATGCGGCGACACGGCGAGCCAGGTCGCTGTCGGCCTTGATGGCGATGTAGACCTGGGGGAGGTTTTCAACCGGAGGCGCTGCTATGCTGCCGGTCGCCACAGCGGTCTCGACCGCCGTGTCGCCGCCGGTCAGCAATACCACGCTGCCCTGGCGAAGGATCAGCACACCCAGCATGAGAATGACCAGCGCGATCGCCAGCCAGAAGAACTGCAAATGCCGCTGCAGCGAAGGTGCAGCAGGGGCGACGGCTGGAACGCTCAGCAATGCAGCCGGATGTGCCCGGTTGCGGGCATCTTCCGGCGAGCCGAGCGGGGCGGTCGCCGCCTCCTCTGTCGCCGGCTGCGGCTTGCTCTCTGCCTCAGCCTCTGCCGGCAAGCGAATGGCGTTGAGCTCGTAGGACGGAACATAGCCGCCGCGCGGAATGGCGATGCGGACCGGATCGGCAACGCCCTCATTGGCGAAATACTGCTGCAGAAGCTCGCGCAGCCTGCCGGCCTGCACCCGCACCACCGCATCGGTCGACGGGTCGAAATCGCCGTCCTTGCCGAAAACGTCCATCGCTATGGAGAAGCCCTTGAGCCTATCGGCTTCGCCTGCCTGCTCGCGCTCGACGAGGTAGCGGAGCAGCTTGCGCGCGCGCTCGGATCGTCCGAACGTTTCGCTGGCAAGCAATCGCTCCAACGTTTCGCGCACTGCGGGGGCGGCAGGCGTGGTATGCTGCAAGTGTCGATCCCTTCGAATTCGGCACAGGTTGAGGTACAATCATATCGCGCTGGCGCCGCCATACAAGCATCTGCTTATGGTGCGATAGCGTACCCACCGGATAAAATTTCCGGTGGGCTGATGCGCGGGCCTGGCGGTCTCGGCTAGCCGCCCTTTCGGCCGACGATGCGGTTGGCCGCCGAAACCACGGCTTCGAGCGAGGCGGCGACGATGTTGGTGTTGATGCCGGCGCCGAACAGCTTGCCGCCCGGATGTTCCATCTCGACATAGGAAATGGCCGAGGCATTCGAGCCGCGCTGCATGGAATGCTCGGAATAATCCAGCACCGACATCGGCACCCCGACATGGCGCGACAGCGCATCGACGAAGCCGTCGATCGGGCCGGTGCCGGTGCCTGATATGGTCACCTCCTTGCCTTTGTCGAGGATCACCGCTTCGACCACGCGCCGGCCCTTGACCTCGGCGTCGGGATAGGTGTGGTGGTCGAGGAACTTCAGCCGCGCGCCGGGCTGGTCGACATAGGTGTCGAGAAAGCGCTCGTAGATGCGCCTGGCCGGCACCTCCTTGCCTTCGGCATCGGTGATCGCCTGGATGGCCTGGCTGAACTCGATCTGCAGGTTGCGCGGCAGGTTGAGGCCGTAATCCGCATGCAGCACATAGGCGATGCCGCCCTTGCCGGACTGCGAGTTGATGCGGATGATGGCTTCATAGCTGCGGCCGACATCGGCCGGGTCGATCGGCAGATAGGGCACCTCCCAGTGCGGCGTGTTGGCCTTGCGCAGCGCCTTCATGCCCTTGTTGATGGCGTCCTGGTGCGAGCCGGAAAAGGCGGTGTAGACGAGCTCGCCGACATAGGGATGGCGCTCGGGGATCTTCAGCTGGTTGGAGTATTCGTAGACGTCCTTCATGCGGTTGATGTCGGAGCAGTCGAGCCCGGGATCGACGCCTTGCGTGTACATGTTGAGCGCCAGCGTGACGATGTCGACATTGCCAGTGCGCTCGCCGTTGCCGAACAGGGTGCCTTCGACGCGGTCGGCGCCCGCCATCAGGCCGAGTTCGGTGGTGGCGATGCCGGTGCCGCGGTCATTGTGCGGATGCAGCGAGATCAACAGGTTCTCGCGTTCGTCGAGATTGCGGCACATCCATTCGATGCGGTCGGCATAGATGTTGGGCGTCGACATCTCGACCGTGGAGGGCAGGTTGATGATCAGCTTGTTCTCCGCCGTCGGCTTGACGATCTCGGTGACGGCGTTGCAGATCTCCAGCGCCACTTCGAGCTCGGTGCCGGTAAAGCTCTCCGGCGAATATTCGAAACGGTAGCCGCCGCCGGCCTTGGCCGCCATGTCGGTGATCATCTTGGCCGCATCGGTGGCGATGCGCTTGATGCCGGCGACGTCCTTCTCGAAGACGACGCGGCGCTGCAATTCGCTGGTCGAGTTGTAGAAATGGACGATCGGGTTGGTGGCGCCCTTCAGCGCCTCGAAAGTGCGGGTGATCAGTTCCGGCCGGCACTGCACCAGCACCTGCAGCGAGACGTCGGCGGGCACGTTGCCCTGTTCGATGCACCAGCGGGCGAAATCGAAGTCGGTCTGCGAGGCCGACGGGAAGCCGATCTCGATCTCCTTGAAGCCCATGTCGAGCAGCAGGGCGAACATGCGCGCCTTGCGTTCCTGGCCCATCGGATCGATCAGCGCCTGGTTGCCGTCGCGCAGGTCGACCGAGCACCAGATCGGCGCCTTGTCGATCACTTTCGAAGGCCAGGTGCGATCGGCAAGACCGACGGTCGGATAGGGCTGGTATTTGCGGGCGGCGTCCGGCATGCCCTTCGCGGGCTTGGCGGTTTCCTCTACATTCAGACGGATATCTTCTCGTGCGTTCATCGTCTTTTCTCCCGGCGGCTCGCGAATCCAGCTTCAGGCGGATTGGTGGCGAGCGGCGCCTTTACCAGAATTTCGTTCGCTTGATGTGACGTGCCAATTTGTGACTGGCCAAGGAGCGTGCGCGTGAGCGGCGAATTCGACCGCCGGGCGCTCCTTCAGCGAACCCGGCGATCGCCGATAAGGCCGAGAAGCAGCAGGGTGGAGGCAAGCGCGCGAACGGTCTGGCCGGCAATGCCGGTCTGACGGGACGCAAAAGAGGTGGCGCGCGGGCTCATGGCGGATTTCATACAGGAGCGGGCAAAGCGAGGCAAGTGGGAGCCTCGCTGTCGCAGAAGCTGCCGATCCAGCCTCAAGACTTGCGTTCCTCGCCGTCGCGAAACGGGGGAGAGGTGGCTGTCCACGGGTCTTGCCTTCGGCAAGCCCAAGGACAGGCTCCGCGGCCGGAGAGGGGGCCTTCGCAGGGCGCAGTCCCCTCTCCGTCTCGGCTTCGCCGAGCCACCTATCCCCATTTCGTGGGGCGAGGAACCCAAGCTGCAATGAAGGCGCGGCGCCGACATGAAGCGATTTTTCCTGATTACAGCAACTTTGTTCTTGCTTTGTGCCGGCAGCTATGCTACTAATTTGGGTATGGTGCTGACTGGCGCCGAGGACCCGCTGTCGAGGCGGGTTTTTTATTTTGCGGTTTTGGCGTCACCTTTCGCGGGCCCAGCCGCTCACCTGATCCAGTTGCTCTTCCCCGAGCCCGGCAAATGCGCCAGAGTCGATTGTCGGCGGGGGTGCGATGGCTCGCCGCCGGGAGGGATCGTCCATGAACTTCGTGTTCTTCTCGCCGCATTTTCCAGCCAATGGCGCCGATTTCTGCGACCGGCTGAAGAAGGCCGGCGCCACTGTGCTCGGCATTGGCGACGCCCCGTTCGATGCGCTGGACGGCAAATTGAAGGCAGCCCTTTCGGAATATTACCGCATCGACGACATGGAGGAGTACGAGCCGGTGTTCCGGGCGATCGGCCATTTCATCCACAAATGGGGCCGCGTCGACCGGTTCGAATCGCTCAACGAGCATTGGCTGGAGCTGGAAGCCAATATCCGCACCGACTTCAACATCTTCGGCACCAAGCTCGACTTCGTCAAGAATTTGAAACGCAAGAGCCGCATGCGGGCGTTCTTCCGCAAGAGCGGCGTCGAAACCATCCCGCAACGCAAGTGCTCCGACCGCGCCGGCGCCATGACCTTCATCCGCCGCGTCGGCTATCCCGTGGTGGTGAAGCCGGATTCCGGCTCCGGCGCCTCGAACACTTTCAAAATCTCCAACGCCGGCGAACTCGACAGCTTCTTCAGGGACAAGCCGGAAGGCGTCAGCTTCGTCATGGAGCAATTCATCGAAGGACTGGTGGTGACCTATGACGGGCTGGTCAACCGCGACGGCGAGGTGGTGCTGGCCGCCAGCCACCGCTACGACCAGAGCGTCATGGAGGTGGTCAACCGCGACCGCCATATGAGCTATGTCTGTTTTCCCGAGATCAGCCGGGCGGTCGAGGAGGCCGGCAGGAAAATCCTCAAGGCGTTCGACGTGCGCGAGCGCTTCTTCCACATCGAGCTGTTCGAAACCAGGGACGACCGGGTCATCGCGCTGGAGGTCAACATGCGGCCGCCTGGCGCCTGGATGACCGATGCCATCAATTACACCTTCGATATCGATGTCTATGCCGCCTGGGCCGACATGGTGGTCAAGGACGCCGCCGGCGGCCCTTACAGGGGCAAGTATTTCACCGCCTATGCCAGCCGCAAGCGGCATCTCAACTATGTGCACAGCCATGCCGACGTGCTGGCCGCCCATGGCGACATGATCGTCCATCATCACGCCATCGAGGAGGTTTTCAGCCGCGCCATGGGAAACTACGCCTATCAGTTGCGCTCCAAGGACCCGAAGGCGCTGCGCCGGGCGGTCGACTACATCCATGCGGAAAAGGCGTGAGGCGATGGACGTTTCCTACCACAAGGGTTTTGGCCGCAACCTCGGCCGCGACATGGAATACAAGCGCTACGGCCATGCCGGCCGACCCGTGGTTGTGTTCCCGACTTCGCAAGGGCGGTTCTACCAATTCGAGGATTCCGGCGCGGTCTCGGCTCTCGCCGAGTTCGTCGACACCGGTCGCATCCAGTTGTTCACGCTGGACGGCATCGATGCGGAATCCTTCTTCGACCGCCATGCCGAGCCGGCCCATCGCATCGCCCGGCATGAAGCGTATTTCCGCTATGTGCGCGACGAGGCGCTGCCGGAACTCCTGTCTGTCGCAGCCGAGGCCAATGGCGGGCGTACGCTGAAGCCGCTGTTTTGCGGCTGCTCGATGGGCGGCTACCATTCGTCGAATTTCGTCTTCCGCTTTCCGGAACTGGCCAGCGGCGTCATCGCGCTGTCGGGGGTTTACTCGACCCACGACTTCTTCGGCAGCGCGCTCGACGGACAGATTTTCTTCAACTCGCCGCTCGACTACCTGCCGGGTATCGTCGATCCGGGGCTGCTTGTCAGGCTGAAGGCGCTGCGGCTGATCTTCTGTTGCGGGCAGGGTGCCTGGGAGGAACGGATGCTGGCCGATACGCAGGCGCTGGAACAGATCCTGCGTGACAAGTCGATTCCGGCCTGGGTCGACTATTGGGGCGGCGATGTCGCCCATGACTGGCCGTGGTGGCACAAGCAACTGGTCTATTTCTTCGCCCGCTGGCTGGACGACGATCTGATGCACCGGCTGGATTAGGCCACCTGGGGGAAGGAAATGACTACGCCCGATGCCATCCGCCGCTTTGTCGAAGCCACCAATGCCGGCGACACCAAAGCTTTCCTCGAGACGTTCACGCCCGATGCCTTCCTGAGCGACTGGGGCCGGTCGTTCAAGGGCCGCGAGCAGATTGCGCGCTGGAACCAGTCGGACAATATCGGCGTGCAGTCCAAACTTAGCATCATTCGTATCGAACCGGCGGGCGAGACCTATCACGTCCGCATTGCCGTCACAGGCAACGGCTTCGACGGCGAGGGCGACATGGCGTTCACCCTGGACGGCGACCGCATCTCAAGCCTGGTGATCAGCTGAAGGATATTTTGAAGGCTCTTTAGGCCACCTCGCCGACACGGCCGCCGTTGCTCGCGCGGGACTCATTGGCTTGATGCAAAAAACATGACTCTGTTTATCATCTTTTAGTGGAAACGCCAGGCCGGCTGTGGCATTCCGGCGTGGCGAGGACGCCGTATGGCGGTTCAAATGGCACCGAAAGGCTGAGCGATGGAGCAATTGAGTGCGCAAACCCGGATCAGCGGTGCCGCCATCCGGTCGGTGATGGACAGGCTGCGCGCCGAGCACGGCGAATCCGAGATCGATACCGGCCTTGCCGATCATTGGGAATTTCGCACGCACTACGGCTCGTTGAAGGCGACGCTCGGTGACGACAGCGTGCTGATCAGCGTCGCGGCCGAGGACCAGACCTGCCTGTCCTACATGAAGATGGCGGTCGCCGGCCATTTTTCGCAACATCTCGGCACGACCAGGGGCATCGCCTGGCAGGGCGACGGCAGCGATGCCGCTACGCCGGTGTTCTTCCGCGAGATCACGGTGCTGTCCTCGACGCGGATTTCTCCGCATATGCAGCGCGTCCGCTTCACCGGCAACGATCTCGGCCGCTTTGGCCGTGGCGGCCTGCATGTGCGGCTGCTGCTGCCGCCGCGCGGCAGGCTGCCGGTGTGGCCGTCGATGGGCGCCGACGGCCTGATGGTCTGGCCGTCGGGCGAGGACGCGCTCGTCGTGCGGGTCTACACGATCCGGGCGCTGGATGCCGCAAGTGGCTGGCTGGATGTCGATTTCGTCCTCCACCCCGGTATGGATACGCCGGCGGCCGCTTTCGCCGAAAAGGCGGTTGCCGGCGAGGTAATCGCCATGATCGGACCCGGTGGCGGCGGCGTGCCCGAGGCGCAAAACCTGCTGCTGCTCGGCGACGACACCGCGCTTCCGGCGATCGGCAGGATGCTGGAGCAGCTTTCGCCGTCAACCCGCGCCGAAGCGTTCATCGAGGTCGACGGCCCGGACGACCGGATCGCGCTGGCCGCAGGCGAGACCGTCGCTGTCACCTGGCTCTATCGGCATGGGCGCGAGGCTGGCACAGCCAGCCTGTTACCGGCGGTGCTGCGGCAGCGGAGCCGGACCGCGCTTGCCGACAATCTCTATGTCTGGGCCGGATGCGAGTTCGGCGATTTCCGCGAGATCCGCAGGATCGTCCGCAAGGAATGGGGTGTGCCGCGCGACCGGCACCTGGTCACCGCCTACTGGCGCCGCGGGGCGCAAGCGGCGGACGGTGGCGAAGAATAGTGCACCGTCCCTCGGGGGCAGAGGATCGCATATGGATTCTTGCGAAGAAGACCCCCACCCCTAACCCCTCCCCACAAGGGGGAGGGGAACTTTTGCGGCAGCGCCACTCAGCGGCAAACTTCGACGATTCTAGCCGAAACAGCAGCGGCATCGTCCCCCTCCCCCTTGTGGGGAGGGGTTAGGGGTGGGGGTACGCGGCCTGGCAAATGCCCCAAACTTCCATATGCGATTCCCCTGCTGCACGAGGGCGGCGGGGTCAGCGGCGGTCGGATAAGAAGGCGATCGCCGGGGCCGCCAGCAGCGCGACGAGGCCAGCGCCGGCGAAGAACGCGCCATAGCCGAAATACTGCGCGGCGTAGCCGGCCGCGATCCCGCCGGCCATGCTCATCAGTGCGTCCATGCACTGGAACAGCGTGAAGTCGACGCCCGCCTGTCTTGGATCTGACCAGCGCATGAACTGCGCGTAAAGCGCGACGAAACCGAGAGCCATGAAGCCGGACGAGCTGAGCACCGCGATGGCCATCAAAGCGGTGGTCGAGAAGCCACCAAGAAAATCGAAGACCGAAAAGAAGAACAGCGATCCGGCCTGCAGGAAAAGCGCCAGGACGAGCACGTTGCGCGGGCCGAACCATTTGACGAGAGCGCCGCCGGCGAGTGCGGCAGCCAGGCCGACGAACATGCTGCCGACGCCGTTGACAAGTCCGACCATCGAGAGGTCTAGCCCTGCGTCGATCAGGAATGGTCCGAGCATGGCGAGTGCCGCCTTCTGGGCCAGGACATAGATGGCCGACGCTGCCAGGCCGCGCCGAATTTCGGGACGCTTCAGCGCGTCGAGGAGGCTGGGAACATGCTCGCGCGTCTCCTCGCGCGCGCGGCTGGCCGCGCCGAGCAGGAAGGGCAGACCGAGCGGCAGGAGCAGCAAGGCCATCGCCCAAACGGCGATGCGCCAGCCATAAGCGTCGACCAGAAGCAGAAACAGGCCGGCGCCGATGGCCGAGCCGAGGTAGGCGCCGCCGACCTGCGCGGCATTGCCCCAGCCGTGGTTTTCCCTGGCCAGGCTCTGCACGGCGAAACCATCGCAGGCAATGTCGACCGTCGAGGCGGCGAAGGCGACGATGGTCAGGCAGGCCAGGACAGGCCACCAGGCCTCCGGGCCGAGCGCGCCGACGGCCCACAGCCCGGCGATGGACACGAGCCCACCGGCGGCGACGATCGTGCCGGTGCGGTTCTTGCCGACCGGCGGCAGCCGATAGCGCTCGACGGCCGGCGCCCATAGAAACTTGAGCGCCCATGGCAGCGCGATCAGCGAAACCAGGCCGATCCGGTCGAGCGGCAGGCCCTGGTCGCGCATCACCGCCGGCAGGCCCGCCCAGGTGATGCCGCCGATTACGCTCTGCGCGACGTAGAGCCCGCCGATCGCCAGGACGATCGCGACAGGCGTCGATGCCCGGCTGGAAACGGCGATCGACATCAGAAGCGGTAGCGCAGGCTGGCGAACAGCGAGCGGCCCTCGTCGCGGTAGCAATAGCCGGCCGAGCAGATGGATTTTTGAGTGTCGAACAGGTTCTTGGCGTTGACCTGCAGCTTCACGCCCTCGAGTTTGGGATTGCGGTAGCCGAAATCGTAGGAGAGCGAGGCGTCGACGAAGGCGCGCGCGTCGTTCTTGAAGGTGTTGGTGTCGTCGCCATAGCTCGAGCCGGCAACGCGAACGCCGCTGCCCAGCCCGAGCCCCTGCAGCGTGCCGTCCTCGAACTGGTACTGCGCCCAGAGCGACAGGATGTGATTTGGCGTCGCCGACAGTTCCTTGCCTGCGGTTCCCGTGGCGCCGCGTTCGATTTTCACGCGCAGATAGGTGTAAGAGGCGAGTATGCTGAGGCCGTTGTCGAGCGAGGCGCTGGCTTCCAGTTCGACGCCGCGCGAGTTCAGGTCGAGCTGGCGCTGCTTGTTGATGCCGGTCGAGGCGTCGAAGACGACGCCATCCTTCTGGTCGATGTCGAACAGAGCGGCGCTGACGGCGGCGTTGTAATCGGCAAACTCGTATTTGACGCCGATTTCCTTTTGCGTCGCGATGGTCGGACGGGCGACGCGACCGATGGGGCTGCTGACATCGTCATAGACGAAGCCGATATTGGGCGAGAACGACGTCGAATAGTTGACATAGGGCGTGATGCCCCATTCGGTCTGGTAGGACAGGCCGAGCCGGCCGGAAAGGGCACTGTCGTCCTGCTTGGACTTGGTGAAGTCGGCGGCGGTCGAGGTGGTATCGGCCCAGTCGTAGCGACCGCTGGCGAACAGGGTGAAATCGTTCCACTCCATCTGGTCATGCAGGTAGGCGCCGAGCTGGTTCATCTCCTGCCCGCCAGAGTAAGGAACCGGAGCGGCCTTGATGTCGTCGACGGAAACGTAGGAGATACCGTTGCCGGCGTCATAGTTCGACCAGGCGTAATCGATGCCGGCTACCGCCGTATGCCTGACCTGGCCGGTATCGAATTCGAACTGCGCCATGTTGTCGACGACGAAGTTCTTCATGGTCTCGGTGTAGTGGCCCCAATAGCGTTTCAGATCCACGCCGGCCGGGTAATGACCGCTATATTCGATGTCGGCGTCGACGGCGCTGTAGCGAAGGTTCTGCCGGACCGTCAGCACGTCGTTGAAACGGTGCTCGAATTCGTAGCCGATGCGGCCCTGGGTCTGGTCGAAGTCGTTCCAGGCGGGATCGCCCTCATAGAGGTGCGTCAGAGCGCCGCCCGAATTGTAAAATGCAGCGGTGGCGCCGGTGACGGATTTCGAATATTCGCCGAGGATGGTCAGCTTGGTGTCCTCATCCGGCTTGAAGGTGACTGCCGGCGCCAGATAGATCTTGTCGTCGGGATAACCGACCAGGTCGGTGTCGCTGGTGCGGCCGAGGCTGGTGAAGCGATAGAGGACGCTGCCATCTTCGTTCACCGGGCCGGAAGCGTCGAGTGCGGCCTGGAAGCGATTGTGTGCGCCGAGCAGCATTTCGACTTCGCGGAACTGTTCTTCCTTGGGGCGCTTGGTGACCAGATTGACGATGCCGCCCGGACCGCTGATGCCGTAAAGCGAGGAGGCCGGACCCTTCAGGATGGTGATGCCCTCGATGCCGTAGGGCTCGGTCTTGAACCAGGCCGAGGGGCCGTTGTACTGGCGCAGCCCGTCGCGGAACATACCGTTGTAAAAGGCCTGGAAGCCGCGCAGGAAGAAGGCATCATAGCGGGTGTCGAAGCCGAAGCTGTTCGGATTGGCGCTTGCGACATAGCCGAGCGATTCGTTCAGCGCGCGTGGCTTCTGGTCCTCGATCTGCTTTTGCGTCACAACCGAAACGGCTTGCGGAATCTTGACCATCGGCGTGTCGGTCTTGGTGCCGATGCGGTCCTTCTTGGCGACGTAGCCGTCCTGCACGAGGATCTCGTCGCTCTCGGCATCGACCTCGATCTTGTTGAGAACGGTGACGCCGCCCTGGTCCTGGGCGTGAGCCGGCCCGGACAGGCCGAGCAGGGCCATGCTGCCCGGCAGTGATATCCCCAGGAGCCATGTCATCGTCCGTTTCCGCATCAACTCGTCTCCACTCTTCCGTACATTGACGGAAGGGGCTCTCAAATCTGAGTATTTGAGTCAAGTTATTTTTTGAGCTCGTGCGGGTGCTGGCCCGATACGGTCGGCGACAGCAAAGTGCGACCGGTTTCAGGAAAACCAGCTGCCAATCAGGGAGAGGCAAGCTGCTATGGTTTGAGGCTTCTCGCCACCAGCCGCGCCACGCTTGGGCCGACCAGAAGCACGATCAGGAAGCGTGCCGATTGCAGCGCCATGACGAAGGAGATGTCGACATGCTGCGCGGCGGCGGCGATGATGGCGACGCTGTCCATGCCGCCGGGGCTGGTTGCCAGATAGGCGGTCAGCGGATCGATGCCGAGCAGGCGGCTGATCAGGAAGGCGAGGCCGCCGCAAAAGACGATCAGGGCAATAATCGAGCCGACGATCTGCGGCAGCGCGCGGGCCGCGTGGCGCAAAATGGCCCTGGTGAAATTCAGGCCGATGCTCCAGCCGATCATCGTATAGCTCAAGGCAAGCAGCCAGGGTGGCAACTGCATGGTCACGCCGAGCCCGAGATGGATCACGGTGCCGAAAATGAAGGTGCCGAGGAAAAACGGCGACGGCAGCCGGAAAAGCTTTCCGGCGAGGCCGCCGACCAGCGCCACGCCGAATGTTGCGGCCAAGCCTTGCGGGTCGACCGGCGGGAACCAGACGATGGCCGGCACCTCGATGCCTGAGGTGTCGACCCAAAGCTTGGCCACCAGGGCTGCCGTCATCGAGACGCAGATGACGCGCAAATAAAGCATGAAGGCGACGAGGCGCTGGTCGGCGCCGAAGGCACCGGCCATCAGCACCATGGCGGTAGCGGCGCCCGGCGACGAGCCCCAGACCGCGGTGGTGCCGGGCAGGATGCGCCAGCGGCTGATCAGCCAGCCGAGCAGGCTGGATGCCGCGACCGTCGCCATCACGACGCCAAGGAACAGCGGCCATTCCTTGTAGAAGACGGGAAAGATATCGGCCGAGATGGAACTGGCGACGAGGCAGCCGACGACCGCCTGGGCTGAGCCGAACAGAACCCGCGGCACGCGCACCGTGGCGCCGTTGGTGCCGGCAGCGATGGCCGCCAGCATCGGTCCGATCAAGAGCGCGGCGGGCAGGGCGGCGAGTTCCAGCGCGCCGGCAAACAGCACCGAGACCACCACCAGGACCGGCCACTGCCAGGCCCTGTGGATCCGCGCCAGATGCTCGATGGCCGGCGGGTTCGGGGAAGAATCCATAGATGGGCTCTTAGACCGGTGGCGAAAAAATGCGAACCCTTTTTGCGCGGAAAAGGGCTTGGGTGGTAATGGCACCAACCATCCGCAGCGATCCTTCGCGCCCCCCTCTGTCCTGCCGGACATCTCCCCCTCTAGTGGGGAGATTGGATGTCACGTCGGCCTTCGCCAATCTCCAAAAAAGAGCGCTGTCGGCGAAGCTGCCAATCTCCCCACTTGAGGGGGAGATGGCCGGCAGGCCAGAGGGGGGCACTGTCCCATAGGCCTCTCCCTCTATCCCGCCTTCACCGCCGGCAACCCGAACCCGCCAACAGGATGCGTCTCCACCTGGAACTCGAAGCCGGCGATGATCGGCCGTGCCTTGGCGATTGCCGCCTGGACTTCGGGCAGCTGCAGCGAAGCCTTGTGGCTTTCGGCGTCGGTCCACACTTCGGTCACCCAGATCGCGTCGGCATCGGCCGGGTCGGTGGCGATGATGTAGTTCAGGCAGCCGGGCATGGCGCCGGTGCTGGCGAGCAGGATATCCATCATTGCGTCACGCTGGCCGCGCATCGCCCGCATCTTGCCGATCAGTCCGTACATTCGCTTTGCTCCGTTGAGATGACGCAACCAGGAGTATGCAGTTCGCCGTCTACGGCATCAACTGCCCGCCATTCACCTCGATCACCTGGCCGGTGATGTAGCCGCTCAACAGATCGGAGGAGAGGAACAGATAGGCGCCAACGCAGTCCTCGGCGGTGCCGGCGCGGCCCTGCGGGATGGTGGCGATCATGCCCTTCATCTGGTCGTCGGTCGAGTAGCGCTCGTGGAAAGGTGTCGCGATCGTGCCGGGCGCCACCGCGTTGACGCGGATGTTGAAACCGATCAGCTCCTTGGCCATGCCGCGCGTGACGTTGGAGACGAAGGCCTTGGCCGAGCCGTACAGGCCGGCGCCGCCGCCGGCGCCGTTGCGCGCGGCGATCGAGGAGGTGTTGACGATGAAGCCACCCTGCCGCTTCAGCCATGGGATTGCCTTGCGCGAAGCTGTCAGCACGGAACGCGCGTTGAGGTCCATCACCGCGTCGTAATGCGCCTCGGTCTGCTCGGCATAGGCCACGCGGCCGAGCATGCCGCCGGCATTGTTGACGAGGCCGTCGAGCCGGCCGAAATGTTGCGCACTGTCCTCGACGACGCGCTCGACATCGGCGGGAATCGAGAAATCGCCCTGGGCGAGGAACACGTCGCCGCCGCCGTTGCGAATGGTCGCGGCCAGGTTTTCGGCAGCCGCGCGGCTCGAATTGTAATGCAGTGCGACGCGGCATTTCTGCGCGGCGTAGGCGAGTGCGAGCGCCGCGCCGATGCCGGTCGAGGCGCCGGTGACCAGGACCGCCTTTCCGGCAAGGTCGGGGATGACGAGAGAGGGGCTGACAAGGGTGGTGGTGGCTGGCACGTCTATTCCTCCGGGGACTCTGCCTGCTCTTCGTAGGCCCTCGCAGTCCTCGCGTTCAAGTCCGTAAAAGTTTAGGGCGGTTCACCGTTTCACGGAAACGGCGAACCGCTCCCTCTTTGTCTTGACGCAATTCCGGACGGCAAACCGTTTCACACTTTTCCTGGAATTGCCCTATGGCCTGAGATAGGCGTAGCCCTGGCGTTGCAATTCGGCGAGCTTGACGACGCCGCCCCTGTCGGCTGCATGGAAGCCGTCGAGCAGGTCGGCCAGGCCGATATCCATGCCGTGCATGGTGTTGGCGCAAGCGTGCGGGCTGAGCCCATCCTGGACAAGGCCGGCGAACCGCCCGGAAATGGCGGCCGATATACCCTTCGACTTGAAGGCGGCAAGTGCCGGGCCGTGCACGACAAGCGCGATGTCGACTTTGCCGTCGGTGCCTTCGAAGTGGTTCTTGATGTTGCCGAGCACGAAATTGACCTTGTCGAGATCGCTGAGGTGATAGGCGACCTTTTGCCTTTCCTCTTCGACGGCCTTGACTTCAATGGCTGCCGCCTTGGTGGGGCGCAGCCCGAAAAGCCCGGCGGCTCCGGCAAGACCGACGCGGAAAATATCGCGGCGTCGCATGGCTTCATCTCCCATTTGGCCGGCCGGCGCAATTTGCGTGGCCTCGACCTCGATCCTAGCATAAATTGAAGCCACGTCTTGTCGGGGCAGGGGGAGCCAGCATGATATCAAGGACCGTGATGGGCGCCGGAGTTGGGGTTGCCTTGCTTGCCGCCGTCGCCGGTGCTGCTTTCGCGGACGACACGCTCAAACTCACCGAGCTCAGCCCCGACGGCAAGGACGCGTGCTTCGGCCGCGTCTACGACGCCGCGCATCTCAAGTCGCATCCGCAGCAGAAGGTGGCGCGCATCTTCTTCTATTACGGCCGCGATCCGGTCAGCCGACCAAACGAGGAGCCAAGCACCGGCATCGATTCCTCCTACAATGGCTTCATGGCGACGACGGTGCGCGGCGCCGAGGCGCCGGAATGGCTCGGCGGCTGGTGCAGTCATGAGTCGGAGGACGGCAAGTCCGGCCCGATCCGCTGCGGCATGGACTGCGATCGCACCATGGCTTCGCTGAAGGTCGACGACAAAGGCCGGCTGATCGTCTCGGACGTGCAGCCCGATCTCTATCTCGACGCCGGGTCGGAAGACGAGCTCGGCAAGGCGGAGTACGAAAGGCAGGCGCTGGGCAAGGACGACAACGGCTTCAGGCTCGACCCGATGCCGGCCGCCACCTGCAAGGCGGAGTTCGCGCGCATCGACCCGATCGACCCGGCCCTTGGCGCGCCATTGCGCGAGCGGCTGAAGCCGGACCAGCCCTTCTGCTACGGACGCGACTACGATGCCGCGCATCTCGGCTCGCATCCAGACCAGCTGACCCAGTCGATCAGGGTGTTCCGCGGACCGGTCGAGCTGGCGTCTTTCGCCAAGGAGGGCGATCCGGCCAATTGGCCAAGCGGCGCCGATATCGCCGTTTCGGTTACCACGCGGCAGAAATCGGCCAAGGTCACGCAGGTCTATAACTGTCAGGGCGAGGGCGACCAGTGGCGCTGCGCGGCGAGCGCGAAGACGGGTGCTGCGTCCTGCGATATCGCGCAAAGGGAGGTCTTCCTTCGCCGCGGCGCCAACGGCACGATGATGCTGGCCAACCCGAACAGCGGCCTGCCGATCATCGATCTGTGTTCGGCGGAGGGCGACACAATGTCCGACGACAAGGTCTACCGGCTGGAGCCGATGCCGCAGGCTGCCTGCGGGCCTTGATCGTAGTTCGGATCCCCGGTTCGAAATTAGCCGAATGTGACGAGGAGGTGGATGCAATGCGCAAGACAAAGGGGTTTTGGTCCGGCCGCTCGCAGGCGGTGCGCTTGCCGAAGGAGTACCGTTTCGACACCGAAGAGGTTTTGATCCGCCGCCACGGCCAGAGCGTCATATTCGAGCCTCTTGCCCAGGATTGGGCTTGGCTGGACAGAGTGATAGGTCCGGTTGACGACGATTTCGCGGAGGCAGCGTTGGAAAGTTCGTCGGATCAGGCCCTGGAATCCATGGCGTGCAGCGGCTCGGAATGAGAGCTGCAGCGATCCTTCGCGCCCCCCTCTGTCCTGCCGGACATCTCCCCCTCAAGGGGGGAGATCGGCAGCTTCACCGACAGCGTTCTTCTTTGAAGATTGGCGAAAGCCAAAGCGACATCCAATCTCCCCCGTTGAGGGGGAGATGTCCGGCAGGACAGAGGGGGGCGCGAAGGATCACCACTGAGCGATTTTTCTCCGCGACGCCACCTCACGCGAACGGCACGGCCGTCGTGCCTTTGGGCAGTTTCGCTTCGTCGTCGGGTTCGACATGGATGATGACCCGCACGGAAGGGATTTCGGCCTGCAGCGCGTCTTCGATGCGGTCGCAGATGACGTGGCTGGCGCCGACCGACATGTCGGCGTCGACGACCAGGTGGAACTCGATGAAGGTGGCGCGGCCGGCGATGCGCGTCTTCAGGTCGTGGACCTCGAGCGCGCCCTTGCAATTGGCCGAGATGATGTCGCGTATGCGGATATGTTCCTGGGTGTCGACGGCGCGGTCCATCAGCCCGTTCATCGACGAGCCGATGACGTGCCAGCCCTGCCACAGAATGTTCAGCGCCACGATCACCGCAAGAGCTGGATCGAGAACCTGCCAGCCGGTCAGTACGGCGCCGACCAGGCCGATGAACACACCGACCGAGGTCGCCACGTCGGTCATGATGTGCCTGCCGTCGGCAACGAGAGCCGGCGATTTTTCGCGTCGGCCGGTGCGGATCAGCGTCAGAGCCCAGACAGCGTTGATGACCGTTGCGACGCCATTGACGGCAAGGCCGGTCCATGGCTGTTCCAGCAGGGCGGGATGCTGCCAGGACCACCAGACCTCATTGAGGATCAGCAAGGCGGCAAGCACGATCAGCACGCCTTCGAGGACGGCCGAGAAATACTCGGCCTTGTGGTGGCCGAACGGATGGTCCTGGTCGGCTGGCTTGTAGCTGACCTGGATCGCCCAATAGGCGGCGGCAGAGGCAATGACGTTGACGATCGATTCCAGCGCGTCCGAATAAAGCGCGACCGAACCGGTGACGTACCAGGCCACCAGCTTCAGGCCGAGCACGACGCAGGCGACGACGATCGACCAGAAGGCGAGGCTGGCGACCTTCTGCCTGGCGGCGGCTTTGATTTCCGCCGCGGTCACTGGGGAAAAGATCCCAACACTGAGCCCTCGAATTAAGCGGCCTTTTCCTTGGCCTTGCGCGGCAGGTGCGCGACGATGTTCTCGATGATGCGCATGCCGGCATTGTGGCCGAGCGTCATGATCGATTCCGGGTGGAACTGCACTGCGGCGATCGGCTCCTTGCGGTGCTCGAAGGCCATGATGATGCCGTCCTCGGTCTCGGCGGTGACGACAAAACCATCGGGCAGCCGCACCGGATCTGCAAAGATCGAATGATAGCGGCCGACCGTCACCTCCTTGGGCAGGCCGGAGAAGATGATGCCCGGCTTCGACACGCGGATGCGCGACGGCTTGCCATGCATCGGGATGTGCAGTTGGCGCAGCTCGCCGCCATAGGCCTCGGCCAGCGCCTGCAGCCCGAGGCAGACGCCGAAGATCGGCAGGTCGCGCGCACGGGCCCGCTTGATGGTGGCGGCGCAGTCGAAGTCCTTCGGCGTGCCGGGGCCAGGCGACAGCACGACCAGGTTTGGCTTCAGCCGGTCGAAGATCTCGTCCGGCACCGGCGTGCGCACCGTCGAGACGTTGGCTCCGGTCTGGCGGAAATAGTTGGCGAGCGTATGGACGAAACTGTCCTCGTGGTCGACCAGCAGGATGTTGACGCCGTCGCCGACACGCGCGGTGCTGCGTTCGGTGCTGGCGGCATTGCCTGATTTGGCGTCGCGGATGGCGGAGAGCATGGCGGATGCCTTCAGTTCGGTTTCGGCTTCTTCTTCCTCGGGAATGCTGTCGAAGAGCAGCGTGGCGCCGGCGCGCACCTCGGCGATGCCGTCCTTGATGCGAATGGTGCGAAGCGTCAGGCCGGTGTTCATGTCACCGTTGAAATTGACCATGCCGATCGCCCCGCCATACCAGGCGCGCGGGCTCTTCTCGTTCTGCTCGATGAAGCGCATGGCCCATAATTTCGGCGCGCCGGTGACGGTGACCGCCCAGGCATGCGACAGAAAGGCGTCGAAGGCGTCCATGCCTTCGCGCAGCCGCCCCTCGATGTGGTCGACGGTGTGGATCAGGCGGGAGTACATTTCGATCTGGCGGCGGCCGATGACGCGCACCGAGCCCGGCTCGCAGACCCTCGACTTGTCGTTGCGGTCGACGTCCGAGCACATGGTGAGTTCGGATTCGTCCTTCTTCGAATTGAGCAGCTTCAGGATCTGCTCGCTGTCGGAGATGGCGTCGTCACCGCGCTTGATGGTGCCGGAGATCGGGCAGGTCTCGACGCGACGGCCGTTGACGCGCACGAACATTTCCGGCGAGGCGCCGATCAGATATTCGCCCTCGCCGAGATTGATGAAGAAGGAATAGGGCGAAGGGTTGATGCTCTTCAGCTTGCGGGAAATCTCGGAGGGCTGGGTTTCGCAGCGTTCGTAGAACATCTGCCCCGGCACCACTTCGAACAGGTCGCCGCGCTCGAAGCTCTTCATCGCCTTGCGCACCAGCTTGGCATATTCGCCGGGCTCGTGGTCGCCGCGCGGCGGGATGCGGTCGGCGGTCCTGAACGGCTCGACGATTTCGTCGCGCGGCAGGCCTTCGGTCGAGAAGCCATCGCCGGAATAGTCGTAGCGGTCGGTCCAGGCCTTGGTCGAATAGTGGTCGACGACGAGGATCTCGTCGGGCAGGAACAGCACGAGATCGCGCTGGCTTGGCTTGCGCTCGAGCTTGTAGTCGACCGGATCGAACTGGAAGGCGAGGTCGTAGCCGAAGGCGCCATAGAGGCCGAGATTGGCGTCTTCCTCGGTCTTGAACAAAGCCGTGATGGCGCGCAGCACGGTGAAGACGGAGGGAACGCGGCTGCGTTCCTCTTCAGTGAAGATACGATCGGGCTTGGCGACCTCGAGGCGGATGAGTTTGTTGGACGTCTCGGCGATCGTTACGTCGTCAAGGCCGGCAAGCACCGTGCCGATCACCGGCAAAAGCACCTCGCCGCGACGGTTCAGCGCCTCGATGCGCATGGCGCGGCCGCGTGCCGAGATCACCACCGGCGGATCGATGATGGCGGTGTCCCAGCGCGTATAGCGGCCGGGATATTCGTAATTCGAGGAAAACACGGCGCCGCGGCGCGAATTCAGCCCATCGACATAGCCGTCGATCGCCCCCTCGTAAGGCCGGTCATGGCGCTGGCGGGTAATCGCCACGCCACCCGCCGTGACCAAGCGCTCGGCGCCATTCTCCAGAATTTTCGTCGTCATTGCCGTCTCCATCAGCGTCTTTGGGGCAACGGACCCGGGAATGGCTTGAAAAAACAAATGGCCGCCCGGACATTCCGCTGCGGCCACCCTCTATTGTCACGCGAACGCGTTCGAACAGGCCGCTGTCAGCGAGCCCACCACCAAATGGTCTTGATCGAACGCATATTCATGGCGAAATCCATAGCCGCGAAAAGCGGTATGCGCAACAGGTTTGAAAGTCTGTGGGGTGGCTGCCGCTTTCGCAACCCATGGCACATGGCCAAGACCGGCAGTCCTGCCTAGACTCTGCATCAAACAGCAGGAAGACGGGAAAACATCAAATGACCCAGCAGTTCGACCGCGCACGGACGTTCCATTCCCTCCATGTCAAGGGAAACCCGATTGTCCTCTACAACGCCTGGGACCCAGGCTCCGCCAAGATCATCGAGAAAGCAGGGGCCAAGGCCATCGCCACCGGAAGCTGGCCGGTCGCGGCCGCTTTCGGATTCGCCGATGGCGAGAAAATCCCGTTGGAACTGGCGCTCGAAAACATCAAACGCATCGTTGCGGCGGTGGATGTGCCGGTAACCATGGACCTCGAGGGGGGTTACGGGGTCGCTCCGGAGGTTGTCGCCCGCAGCGTGACGCTCGCCGTGCAGGCTGGAGCCGTCGGCTTTAATTTCGAGGATCAGATCGTCGGCGGCAGTGGGCTGCACGACATCGCCATACAGGTGAGGCGGATCGAAGCGGCTGCAGCGGCGGTGAAGACGTCGGGTATTCCGGCCTTCATTAACACCCGAACCGACATTTTCCTGAAGACTAAACCGAATGCGCACGACAAGGCTCTTCTCGATCAGGCGATCGAGCGGGCGCACGCCTACGAAAGGGCCGGAGCGCATGGCTTCTTTGCGCCGGGGCTTGCCGATGAAGGCCTGATCGAGTCGCTCTGCGAGGCAACGGCATTGCCGGTCAACATCATTGCCCTGGCGCATGTGCCGCCGCGCCAGAGGCTTGCCGAACTCGGCGTCGCCCGCGTGAGCCATGGTCCGGTGCCGTACCGGCAGATGGCCGAATGGCTGGAGGCCAAGGCGCGACAGGCGATTTCGGGGTAGCCTGGCGGGGTGCGTCAGTCCTCCAGCGTTCCCGACCTTGCATCGGCGCTCGTCCCGTCGCCGACCAGCTTCAAGAGGTCTTCGCCGGCGCGGATGATGCGGCGGGAACGCCGCGTCAGGATGAGGCCCGCCTGCGGCGCCAACACTTCCGTGCGGCCGTCGGGCTCGCCGGGCGCGTGGACGATGGTGGCAAGGCGCGCACCCTTGGTGACGCGGTCGCCCGGTTTCACGTCGTAAAGGATCGCGCCCGAGCGGGGCGCCGGCATCATCTCGATGTTTTCGAGCGGCGCGACGAGCCCAACGAAGCTGCCAGGCGCGGGCAGCGCCTGGTCCTGGATGACGCCGCGCGCCACCAGCAGCCGGTAGAGCCCTTCGGCATCGGCGCCGGCGAGGGCGCCGTCGACATCGAGTATGCCGCGATATTCGACGGTGGTGGCGACGCGCCGGTCGAGGCACGCGACGTCGGCGGGAACGTTCTGATACGGCATGATCGAGGCGCCTTCGAAGGTGCCGTCGGGGTCTTCGTCCCACAGCATCACCGCATCGACGCCCATGGCCGCTGCACAATCCGCCATGGCCGGCCACAGGCTGGTGTGGACGTAAAGATAGGCGAGGCCCTCATCGTCGCAATGCAGGTCGAGCACGATGTCGTGGCCGATGGAGAGCTGCAGCAGCCGCGTTTTCAGCCGCTGGTCGACTGTGCCGTGCGCCGGCAGCAGCGTGAGGTCGGGCGCGGCGAGCCGCGGAAAGCCGCGATTGAAATTGGTGCGCGTGCCCAGATGAAAGCGGCCCTGATGGTCGCCGTAAAGATATTGCGCGCGGCCGATCGGATTAGCCCAGGGCACGATGGTCATGTTGCCGGTGATGCGGCCTTCGGCTTCCGCCTTGCTGAGCCTCGGCATCAGCGTGTCGATGGCGACGACGCCCGGCAATTCGCCGGCATGAAGTGCCGCCTGCAGATAGACGGAAGGCGCCGTCTTGTCCGTTCCGGCGAAGCGGAAGACGGGGAATTCGTAGGAAACGCCTTCGCTGTCGCCGGCGACGCGTTCGATGGACTTCTGCATGGGATGCCTCCGGGAGAAGAGGCGGAACACATGCCCTTTTGCCGCTGGGCTGTCGATTGGTCCAGCCGGCGCCGCCATGGGCGCACGATTCTACCCGGCCGTCACACCAGCGGCTTGAGTTCCTGGGCGATGGTCGGCAGAAGCTCCGAGACGTTCGGGTGGATGTGCACGGCGCGCGCCAGCGTGCTGACCGGCGCTTTGGCATACATCAGGTCGAGCACGCAGTGCACCGCCTCGTCGCCGCCCGGGCCGAGCACCGAACAGCCGAGGATCTCCCTGGTGTCGGCATCGACCAGGATCTTCATGAAGCCTTGCGTCTCACCTTTTTCGACTGCACGGCTGACGCGGGTCATTGGCCGCTGGCCGACTAGGGCGCGGCGGCCGGATTTCCTTACCGCGGCTTCGGTCATGCCGCAGCGGCCGAGTGGTGGGTCGATATAGAGCGCATAGGCCTCGATGCGGTCGCTGACCTTGCGCGGATCATTGTCGAGCAGGTTGGCGGCGACGATCTCGTAATCGTTGTACGAGGTGTGGGTGAAGGCGCCCTTGCCGTTGCAGTCGCCCATCGCCCAGATGCCGGGCACGCTCGTGCGCAACTGGTCGTCGACGACGATGAAGCCGCGTTTGTCGACCTCGACGCCGGCTTTGTCGAGGCCGAGATCGTCGGTGTTTGGCGTGCGGCCGAGCGCCAGCAGCACATGCGAGCCGACCGCAGCCGCCTTGCCTGGCGAGAAGGTCACGGCGATTTCGTTGCCTCGCCTGGCGAAGCGGATGTCGTCGGCGCCGAGATGGACGGCAATGGCTTCGTTTTCGAGGATCGACAAAATGGCGTCCGAGACATCCTCGTCCTCGCGACCGATCAGACGCGGGCTTTTTTCGATGACCGTGACTTCGGAACCGAAGCGGCGGAACATCTGCGCGAATTCGAGCGAGACGTAGCTGCCGCCGACAACGATGAGATGGCGCGGCAGCACGTCGAGATCCATCATCGAGGAATTGGTCAGGTAAGAAATGCCGTCGATGCCGGGCAGGTCGGGCACCGAGGCGCGCCCGCCGGTGTTGAGGAATATCTTTTCGGCGCTCAGCAGATCGTCGCCGACGCGCACCGTGTTGGCGCTTACGAAGCGCGCATGGCCGCGATAGAGCGTGCATTTGTCCATGCCGGCAATCCAGTCTTCGAGATTGCCGCGGGCGTCGTTGGAGACCTTGTCCTTGCGCGCCTTGATCGCCTTGTAGTTTACGCCGACGGGACCGGATAGCGTCACCCCGTAATCCGCGGCGGAGCGGGCGAGATGCGTGGCATAGGCGCTTGCCACCATCGTTTTGGTCGGCGTGCAGCCGGTGTTGACGCAAGTGCCGCCGACCAGCTTTCGCTCGATCAGCGCCACGCTCATGCCGGCCGCATTCAGCCTGCCGGCGAGCGGTGGCCCGGCCTGCCCGGCACCGACGATGATGGCGTCGAATGTCTTTGCCGTCATGCCGCCGCCGCCACGATCAGAAGCCCGCCGACGATCGCCACCGCGTCCTCGATGAAGGCGGCGGGCGGGTCCTTGCCGAAGGCGGCGGCCAGGCGTTTACGCGCCTCGGCGCCGCCCAGCGTGCCGATCACCGCGCCGATGGCGCCGGCGATCAGGCCGCCGATGGTGGCGCCGCCGGTCGCTCCGATCACCGCGCCGGTGAAAGCGCCCAAGACGATACGCGTGCCGAATTGCTGCGGGACCTTGCGGCTCGGCGCCGAGGGCAGCTGGTCGGTGACCAGTTCGGCGATGGCCAGGATGGTGAAGATGCCGACGGCGATCCAGTGGCCCATGAAGCTCGCCCACGTGTCCGCGACCGGCAACCAGCCAAGCCAGGCGCCCCAGGCGACGGCGGCGGGCGCGGTCATGGCGCGAAGCCCGGCAACGATGCCAATCAGGAGTGCAAAAATGTACAGCATGATTGATCCCCTCGATGGCCGGCTTGGGACAGGTCCGAGAGAGCAAGCTACCATAGGTCCGGTATTTGACCAGAGGTGGTGTCGCCGCCGGCGCTTCCGTATTTGCAGCACTTGTGCTTTGGCAAAGATTGAGACTGGAGTTGCGGCCATGGCCGAAAGCGAACGCACGAAAATGGCGGCGGGCGAGTGGTATTGCTGCCTCGATCCGGAACTGGAGGCGTTGCGCATCACGGCGCGAGACGCGGTGTTCGAGCACAACAGCCTGCCGCCCCGGCAGCGTCGCGACATCGGGCCTGAATTGCGGACGCTGCTCGGCGCTGCGGGCGAGGGCGCCCGGATCGAGGCGCAGTTCCACTGCGCTTATGGCTTCAACATCTTTCTCGGCGACCGCGTTTTTCTCAATGCCGGCTGCATCATTCTCGATACGGCGCCAGTGCGCATCGGCAAGGGAACGCTGCTCGGCCCGAATGTGCAGATCTATTGCGCCGAGCACCACAAGGAGGCTGCCGGGCGACGGGCAGGGCTGGAGATCGCCAAGCCGGTCGAGATCGGCGACAATGCCTGGATCGGCGGCAGTACCGTCATCCTCGGCGGAGTCAGGATCGGCGATGGCGCTATCGTCGGCGCCGGTTCTGTGGTTACGCGCGACGTCGCGGCGAACACCACGGTGGTTGGCAATCCGGCACGGATAATCAGCAACAGCTGAGCACCGTGCTTCTGTCGCCGGTCATGTCCTCGTTCTGATGGACATGGGCGGCTGTGTCATTTGGCCGGAGGTGGATGCAACCGTGTGTCGAGCGCAAACGCCCCCTGGGTCTTCATGGCGTATGCCCCTCTGGCGAGGCTCGCGTCGAAGATCAGGTTCCAGCTATGCTGCGATACGGCGCTCGGAATTACCACGAACCGGTGCCGTTGCAGAAGATCGTCGCCAAACGCCTGTTGCCCGGAGCTCGGAATGCCCGGGCGCAACCAGTTGGGGTTGGGCACGGCGGCGGGGTCGACGATATGCACATCCGCGACATCGCTGACGATCGCTGCCGTCATGACATGCGCTATCGTGTCGAGCGCCCTGAAGCCCTTATGGACCGCAACTTCGAGGATCGCAGTCGACGGATCGATCGAGCAGTAGACGGCGCGCACGCCCTTGCTGTTCCAGCGTCCGCCCACCCTGCATGCGCCCTCGCCACTATCCCATGTAGGCGCAAACGCGGCTTGATCGAGGCGCCATCCGATGAGGTCGGAGCCACCAAGCGCCGCCGGCAGCGGCGTCATGCATAAACGCCATATTCAAGCCGTTCCAGATAGTCTTCTACAAGCTCGATCCCCGCCGGCGTCGCTAGAAGGTCGATTGGACGACGCTGGTCGAGCCCAATCGCCGGGCGCTCCAGCCATTGCTCTGCCTCCGCCTGCGAACCGAACACGTCGGTAGCTTTCGACAGGATCTCCGCGAACTTCCAGGTGCGTCCGCTCTGGTCCTGACTGAGAGGCTTGGAAGGAGCATCCTTGCGGCGCTGATAGGTGCGCAGACTCATGCCGACGGCCTTCTCCAGCGAATCGGTCTTCTGGATGAAGACGAGTTGCCCGATAAGATGGTCCAGCGCTGACGCCGGCAGGCCGTGCAGAAGCAACTCGTGGGCATCCAAAGCGCTGCTGAGGCGCCTTGCCAGAATGCGGCTGCCGCCTAGCAATCTCGCCACCTTCTGAAGTTCATTGTTTTTTGCTGCTGGCGCAGCCTTTTCCAATGCCATCGCCACGGCGAGCCCTCTTCGCGTCATCTGTCGCTTTAATATATGACAGATGACGCAGAGCCTTTCAAGCACGAACAGGATCGAGAGCAGGGCAATCGCTTCGAGAGAAAAGATAGCCTACTCGGGCCAGCTGGCAGTCCAACGTCGGCACTGAAGCGATTGCCCTGGAATCGAGCGCGAGCCGAATTTCACCTCGGCATGTGCGCCACGCGCTGCTCCTGAGCACTCCTCGAGAATTCGCGCCGGTACTGCGCCGGCGAGGTTCTGAGGCGCGCTGCGAAGTGCTGGCGCAGCGAGGTAGCGCTGCCGAAGCCGGCCTCGAAGGCAACCGTGTCCATCGATTTTTCCGTTGCTTCCAGCAGCTGCTGCGCCAGCTGGACACGCTGGTCGGTCAGCCAGTCGCCGAAACTGGTGCCGATCGTTTTCTGGAAACGGCGCGTGAACGTCCGGCGGGTGAGGCCGGCGAGACCGGCAACGCTGTCCAGACTGTGCGGACCACCCAGGGTTTTGCGCACCGTTTCGAGAGCCTGGGTGAAGCGGTCCGCATTGCCGGTCCTGGCGATGGGACGTTCGATGAATTGCGCCTGCCCGCCCTGCCTGTGCGGAGAAAGCACGATCTGCCGGGCAAGGCGAAGTGCCGCCTCCGCGCCGTAACGAGCCCGTACGACGTGCAGGCAGCAGTCGAGCCCGGCGGCGACACCGGCGGATGTCACGACATCGCCATTGTCGATGTAGAGCACTTCCGGTTCGACGAGAATGTCGGGATAGAGTTCCTGCAGCTGATCCGCGTAGGCCCAGTGCGTCGCCGCTCGCCGCCCCGAAAGCAGTCCGGTCGCCGCAACAGCGAACGTTCCCAAGCACAGTCCGACGATCAGCGCGCCGCGCTCGTGCGCGCCAAGCAACGCGTCGATCAATGCGGCTGGAGGCGAGCTCCCGAGATCCTTCCAGCTTGGCACGATGACGATGTCGGCGTCATCGAGCGCGGAAAGCCGGTGCGGGACGCTGATGGTCAGCCCGGCATCGGTGCGGATCGGCCCGTCCTCAATCGCGCAGACCCGGAAGTCGAAGCGCGGCAGGCCGAGCTCCGTGCGATCCGCGCCGAACACGAGACACGGCACGGAGAGATGAAACGGGCTGATGCCATCGAAGGCGATGGCGGCAACGGCAGGATCGGTCATGGGAGCTCCAGCAACGGGTGAGGCCGATTGTCCCAATTCTTTCGAATAATGTCAATCGGGACACTTCTTGCAATCCGGTGCCGAGCTTATCGTGCACCCGTCAATGTCCAACGGGAAAGGAAAACCCCATGTCGCAACCAGCCAAAGGCAAAGCTCCACGCCGCGCCCTCATCGTCATCGATGTTCAAAACGACTATGACGGCGGCAACCTCGCCATCCAGCATCCGCCCTTCCGCGATAGCGTCGTCAATGTGGCGCGAGCGATGGATGCGGCCACCGAGGCAGGCGTCAAGGTGGTGGTCATCAAACAGTTGGCGCCGGAAACCTCACCGGTGTTCGCCAAGGGCAGCCATGGCGCCGAGTTGCACCCGGAAATCGCCAGGCGAAACCGCGACCACTACATCGAAAAGAACTTGCCCAGCGCCTTCACCGGCACGGACCTCGAGGAGTGGCTGCGCGCCAACTCTATCGATACGATCACAGTCATCGGCTACATGACGCATAATTGCGACCTGTCGACGGTCATCCACGCCGTGCATATGGGTTTTGAGGTCGAGTTCCTGTCGGACGCAACGGGATCGTTGCCGTACGCCAACAGCGCCGGCTACGCTTCGGGGGAGGAAATCCATCGCGTCGTGACGGTCGTATTGCAGTCGCGCTTCGCGGCCGTTCTCAAAACCGCCGAGTGGATCGATTGCCTGAAGACCGGCGTGGTACCCCAGCACGACACACCCTATGCCTCCAACCAGCGCGCGCTGGCGCGAAGCGCGGCTTAGGGACGAGCTCGTCGCGAAGTCGCCAAAAAGGGCGCCGCAGCGTTGCGGCGCCCTTTGCCGTTCGAGCATTGATTATCCCTAAAACAGGCCTTCGATCTGGCCCATTTCATTCAGGAAAATCTTTTCCGAGGATGGCGCTTTGGGCAGGCCGGGCATGGTCATCACCTCGCCGCAGATGATGACGACGAAGCCGGCGCCGGCAGACAGCCTGACCTCGCGCACCGGCACGGTGTGGCCGGTCGGCGCGCCGCGCAGATTCGGATCGGTGGAGAAGGAATATTGCGTCTTGGCCATGCAGACCGGCAAATGACCGTAGCCGGCGTGCTCCCAGGCATGGAGTTGGTCGCGCACCGATTTGTCGGCGATCGCTTCGGAACCGCGATAGATGCGCTGGACGATGGTGTTGATCTTCTCGAACAGCGGCATGGCGTCGGGATAGAGCGGGGCGAATTGCGACGCGCCGGATTCGGCCAACGCCACGACTCTTTTGGCCAGTTCCTCGATGCCGGCCGATCCCTGAGCCCAGTGCTTGCACAGGATCGCCTCTTCGCCCATCGAGGCGACGTAGTCCTTCATCGCCTGGACCTCGGCCTCGGTATCGGAGTAGAAATGGTTGATGGCGACCACTGCCGGCACACCGAACTGGCGGATGTTCTCGATGTGGCGGCCGAGATTCGCACATCCCTTCTTGACCGCCTCGACGTTCTCCTTGCCGAGGTCCTCCTTCTTGACGCCGCCGTTCATCTTCATGGCGCGAACCGTGGCGACGATGACCGCCGCGGCGGGCCTCAGGCCGGCCTTGCGGCATTTGATGTCGAAGAACTTTTCGGCACCGAGATCGGCGCCGAAACCGGCTTCGGTGACGACGTAGTCGGCAAGCTTCAGCGCCGTCGTCGTGGCAACGACGGAGTTGCAGCCATGCGCGATGTTGGCGAAGGGGCCGCCATGCACGAAGGCCGGGTTGTTCTCCAGCGTCTGCACGAGATTGGGCTGCATGGCATCCTTCAAGAGTACGGCCATGGCGCCGTCGGCCTTGAGGTCGCGCGCATGGACGGCCGACTTGTCGCGACGATAGGCGACGATGATGTCGCCGAGGCGCTTTTCCAGGTCCTTCAGGTCGGTCGACAGGCACAGGATGGCCATGACTTCCGAGGCGACTGTGATGTCGAAACCGGCCTCGCGCGGGAAACCGTTGGCGACGCCGCCGAGCGAACAGATGATCTCGCGCAGCGACCGGTCGTTCATGTCCATGACGCGGCGCCAGACGACACGGCGGGTGTCGATGCCGAGCTCGTTGCCCCAATAGATGTGGTTGTCGATCAGCGCCGACAGCAGATTATGCGCGGTGGTGATGGCATGGAAATCGCCGGTGAAGTGGAGGTTCATGTCCTCCATCGGCACGACCTGCGCGTAGCCGCCGCCGGCGGCACCGCCCTTGACGCCGAAATTCGGTCCGAGCGAAGCCTCGCGGATGCAGACGATGGCCTTCTTGCCGATGCGGTTGAGGCCATCGCCCAAGCCCACCGTCGTCGTCGTCTTGCCTTCGCCGGCCGGTGTCGGGTTGATGGCGGTGACGAGGATCAGCTTGCCATCCTTGTTGCCCTTCACCGACTTGATGAACTCGGCCGAGATCTTCGCCTTGTCGTGGCCGTAGGGCAGAAGATGTTCGCTCGGAATGCCGATCTTCTGGCCGATCTCCTGGATCTGCTTCTTCCTGGCGCCGCGCGCGATCTCGATGTCGGACTTCACTTCGGCCATGGACGACTTCCCTCTGAATTGGACGGATTTGACTAGTGTGGTCGCAAGAATAGCCCGGCATTGCAGGCGCGGGCATGTTCTACCCCTGTCGCTGCCGCGGCGTCAACTTTCATGCAACTATGTTTCCTACGAAGAAAATGCCTCTGCGGCCGGCTGCCCTGCTACAGGTTCTTTTCGCGCCGGTTGCCGCGCCGTATAGAAGCCAGAGCAGGCGCGGTTCCGCCGTCTCAAAACAGCCGCGTAATACGCGAAAAGCGACAGAAGCAACGGCGCAAATTCACCAGCGCCGGCTGTGCGGGACGATCCGCTACTGCGTCAGCACGTTGCTGATCTCGACCATGTTCGAGCGCACCCTGAGTATGTAAAAACCCATCGTCGTCAGATGTGTCGGCAACAGCCAGCCGTCCTCGCGGCCATTGGCGATGATGAAGGGCTGGATGCGCAGCGCCGAGACGAACTGCGCGTCCATCGTATCCCACAGGTTCTGCAGGTGCTTTTCCTTGATGACGTCCTCGAAGTCGGCCTGTGCGCCCTTCATCAGCCCGTAATAGGCATAGAGCTGGCCATAGGCGAACCAGAAGCGGTCGTCGGCGCGAGTGTCGAACCAGCCATTATTGTGGTTTTCGGCACGCTCCTTGAGGATCGCCGAGGTCGAACCGATGTCGGACGAGATGCGGTCGATATACTGCTTGAGATTGTCGGCGCGGGCATCGAACGTCGCCTGGCAGGCTGCGAGGCGGGCGTTGAAGGAACGCAGCTTGCGCACTGCGTCGCGATAGTAGCTCGGCGTCGGCGTCTTGGGACCGAACGGGTTCAAGCCGAAGTACCAGGTTTCCTCATCAAACTGCAGATTGCCGCGGGCGTCCTGCAGGTCGGCGTCGATCTGCGAAGTGGTGCGGACGCGGCCGAGATTATCGGCAAGTTCGGTCGCCGTGCGCCGCACCGCCTGGTTGATGCCGCGCTGGAACGAAGCCTTGTTGTCCATGAACGGCGTGTGGTCCCAGTCGATGCCGAACAGGCCGAGCTTGTAGAGGATCATCGACGACACCCAGGCATTCTGGTTGACGTTGAAGTCGGTCAGGTCGGCAGCGACCTGGGCAATGGCTGAATTTCCGCAGGTCTTGGCCGTGTCGGTGCCGGCGCCCGCGGAAACCTGTTCACCGGCGGAGCTGTTGCGTTTTTCGAACGTGTATTTGTCGACGTAATTCGGGTCGAAATTGTTCCACCACTGGGTGGCGTAGAAGAAGTTGACATAGAGACCGATCAGCACGAGCACAGCCAGGCCGAGCACCGCCTTCAGGATCCAGCCGCGTTGCGTGTACCAGCGCCCCGCCCACAGGAACGGCCACAGGATCGCGCCGATGAGCAGGCCGATGCCGCGGCCAATCCACTGGAAAATCCGGGTGAAGAAATTCACGATCGGATCAAGCATGGCGATGTCACCCCTCAGTCAGTCAAGCCGTAGAGGCGTGTGCGAAACGCCACCTTGTCCTTCAGATATGTGGTTTTCAGAACGTCCACAACATGCGATCGCCAGGCGTCGCTGAAGCCTTCATAGTCCCTGTAGAAGCCCGGCTTGTTGAAGACGTAACGCGAAACGAAGTCCTGCGGCACGAAGTCCGAGATCAGCTGGTTGGTCAGCCAGGCGTCGGGATGGTCCGGCTTGGCGCGGATGACCAGGAAGCGCTGCTGCGGGAACACGTCCTCTATCTTGAGATGGCCGAGCTGGGCGATCTCGCGCTTGGCGGCGTTGAGGAAGGGAAAATTGCCGTCCCTGGTGATCAGATCGGTATGGCCGTGGATCCAGGTCTGCAGCCAGACCTTGTCGACGTCGGTCAGATTGCGGTCGGGATCGGCGTCGCGGATCAGCGCGCGCACCACCATTTCGGCGCGATGCTCGAGATAACCGGAGGTTTCGATCCATGAGGCGCGCGGCAGCTCGATGCGGCCGGTCGAGGCGAGGAACTTGAATACCTTGTCGGCATCGTGGATCGAAAGGTAACTCACCTGCCATGGCCGCGAGCGGCGGAAACCGGGCGCTGCCGGGTCGCTGATCACCGTCGTCACGTCGGGATCGACGAACACATAAAGTCCGCCGAAATGGCTGGTCCAATAGGCATTGTGGCGGAAGATCACCTGGTCCGGCACCAGCGCATTCTCGCGGATGTCGCCGCAGATCTTCGCCAGCTCGACCATGTGGGCCAGCATGGCGTTGTCGCGCCAGGCATCCGGCTCCTGCTTCAGCCGGTCGACCAGCTTGCCGAGTTCGGCGGCCTTGCCGAGCACATCCTCCGCCGACAACACCTTGAACTCGACCTGATTGATCGACAGCAGGTCCTCGATGTCGTCGACCTTGGGGACCGAATCCTCGATCTCGCCGTAGATGACGTCCTTGATCGTCAGCGCATCGATGGCGCGCTGGTTCTTGGACATGAACTCGTACATCAGCAGCGAAGTGTTGGAGAACGCCGTGTGCACCACCGGCAGGTCGATCTGCGACGGCGTCAGGATGATGAAGCGGCGGTTGACCTCGTTCGGATCGAGGTAGCTGTAGTCGCCGCATTCCTCGGCGACCTGCGGCGAAAAGCCGGTGCGGTCGATCTCGAAGCTTTTCAGCTTGGTCGGCTTCAAGCCGAACGCGACCATCGCCTTGTTGTAGCGCTGGATCAGGTGCGGCTCGTCGATCGTCAGCAGCCGGCCGTAGATCAGTTCGTTGTCGCGCAACAGATCGGGTTTCTTGGCCATTATTCCTTCTCCCCGTTCACGGGGAGAAGGTGCCCGAAGGGCGGATGAGGGGCGCGAACGCTCCTTCTCCCCTTGTGGGAGAAGGTGGCCAAGCGAAGCTCGGTCGGATGAGGGGTGTTCCAGCTTGACGAATACCCCTCATCCGTCGCCTTCGGCGACACCTTCTCCCACAAGGGGAGAAGGGGGCGTCGGCGCATCTCACGCATTCCACAGCCCCTTTTTCTTCAACTCCTCGATCTCGCGCACGGCACGCTCCCGCAGACGGGTGTCGCGGATCATCTTGGTCACCGCCGCATCATCGGACTTGTCGGAATAGCGGAACTCGGAATCCGCGTAGCGGTTGATCTCCTGCATGACCATGTCCATCGAGAATGGCCCGCGCAGCTCCTCGATCATCGCTTTCTTGTCGTCGTAACCCTTGTGCATGAAGGCTTCCGGCTTTTCGAACCACTCGTCCGGCAATTCGATGTCCATGGCGCGCATCTTGATGGCATCGGTAACGTTCTTGATGGCGCGGCCGGTAAAGCGCGGCTCGGCATCCTTGATCATATGCAGATAAGTGCCGATGTCGGCCATCGTCTTTGGCGCGCCATTCTCCTTCATGTAGCGCTCATAGACCTTCATCAACCCGTCTTCCTGTGGCTTCTCATGTTCCTCGTAAGCTTCCGTCACCGCGCGCTGGATCTCTTGCGCCGCATAGAGCTTGTGGTCGCCGAGAGGGATCTTGTGGTTCTTGCCGGCGAGCAGAACGAAGATGTCGATGTAGTCGTCGCGGCTCTGCGGGCCATCGACCAGCCAGCGCGCGCCGGCGCGCTGGCGTAGCGCGTCGTCGACGTTTTCGGGATAGTTGGAGAACATGCCGAACGAGCAGTTGCCGCGCACCACGGTCGCCGCACCTCCAAAGGCGTCCATCAGGACGCCGGTGATTTCCTGCTGGCCGGCCGAGGCGCGGTCGTCGGACCGGCGTGCCGCCACCTGGTCGATATCGTCGATGGTGCCGAAGCCGATGACGCGCGGGTTCAGCACATTGTTGACGAACTGGCGGCAGTTCTGGCCGGACTTGCCCTGGTAGGACGAGATCTGGTCGACGCCGAAATTCTCGTAGGCGAAGGGATAGCCGGCGACCTGGCAATAACCATTGAGAAGACCGGCGATCATCTGGATCAAGGTTGTCTTGCCGGTGCCGGGCGCGCCATCGCCGATAAAAGTGAACAGGAAGCCGCCGAGCTCGACGAACGGGTTCAGCTCGCGCTCGAAGTCATAGGCCATCAGCATCTTGGCAAGCTTGACCGACTGGTATTTGGCGATGTGGTTGCCGACGACCTCTTCCGGTTTTTTGAAGGTCATCACCAGCGGCTTTGCCCGCTTACCCGGCGCGACGTCGAAGCCGTCAAGGGTAAAATCGTCGACGTCGATGCGGATATGCGCGTTCTCGAACGGGCCGATGCCGTCGAAGCGGCCCTTTCGCGCCAACAGCCCGTCGATGGCGACACGGGCAAAGGCGCGGGCGCGGGTCATCAGGTCGGCATCGTCCTTCGAACCTGCTATCGCCCTGTCGAGCCCGGCCACGATCGACTTCACCGCATCCTGGGGCGTGTCGAACAGAAAGTCCGGCTCGGGCGTGTCGTTCGGCGCCTCGCCGTCGCTGTCGATCAGCTGGAACAAATAGGAGGCAAGGCTGAAGGCGGAGATGTAGGCAGAGGCCGACAGCAGCTTCTTGAAGGTGGCAGCTTCATCGCCTTCGAGCGGCGCGCGGGCGTTTTTCGCCTGCAGACTTTCGAGGTCCGAGCCCTCGGCGAAGACATCCGATATGGCCAGCGCTATCGCTGTGCCGCGCCGGGCGCGAAACAACAGCGTGTGCTGCGGGATAGTCAGCAACTGGTCGTCGGAATGGACGGCGGCGACGGTTTTGGAGAGCTCGACCTCGCGCGTGCGGCGCACCGAGCCGACCGAGACGGTAGAGACGAAGCGGCGGTTGGTGCCGGCAAGCGCGGTGCCGGACTCGCGCGATGGGTCCTCCAGCACGACGATGCGAGTGATGAAACTTTGCGCAGTGGCACGGTGCTTTTCAATTGCCGCTTCCGGGATGGTGGTCAGGCCGGTGTCCATGGAGGATGCTCCGCGATTTGACGGTCATACGTCGCTGATGACCTGCCCTTTGGACAGGATGTGGACCTTGTAGCCCGAAAAGATCTTCTGCGCCTCGCCGGCGGCATAGAGCGCCTGATAGGCCTCGTGCGGAATCAGCGCATGGTTCTCATAGCTCGACACGCCTTGCCGCGCGGCTTCGAGATCGTCGGTATTGATGAAGAATTCCTGCGTCGTCTTTTCGCTCGAAAACAGCCCCTTGCGGCCTGGCTTTTCGGCCTTGGAAAAGACCTCCTGGATGGTCCAGGTCAGCAGCCAGGCGTTTTCCGGCTTGCGCACCTTGGCCAGCACTTCGCTCACCGTCGAATTGTTGTCGGTAATCCCTGCAGAATAGAACGGGCCGAGCACGACGCGACGCAGTTGCTTGGGATGCAGCGGCTCGAAATCCTTGTCGAGGTTGACCGCGATGGTCGCCGGCGACAGCGCGTAGGCGGAATTCTTCTCGGTGAAATCGTCGAAACGGTGGGCAAGCTCGGGATTGAGCAAGCCGTCGACCGGCAGCGGAATGTCGACCCTCTCATTAAGTTTGCCACTGGAGTCGACAAGCTGCCGGATCATGTCGTCCGAGGAATCCTCGACCGTCACCATATACACAAGCGGCAGGTTGGCGCTGCCGTCGAAGCAGGCCCAGTGGACCAGATAATAGGGGCGCAACGTCTTCGGATTGACCGACACCTTGACCGTCTGGGCCAGCGTGAACGGGCCGAAGGTGGTCTCGCTCTTGACGTCCTCGAGGTAAAGCCGCTCGGCCATCGACTTCTGCAGCGCTTCGGGAAATTCCTTGTGGCGCAGGATGAAGTCCGCCATTTCCTCGCGCAGCTCATCGGCCAGCGGGAGATTGGCGAGGCGCGCATCGGCCTGGAGTCGGTCGTTTTCCAGCTCCAGCAGGTTCTGGAAGACCGGGAAACCGCTTTCGGCGCGCGAGATGCGGAATGTCTCGGTGAAGCCCAGCCGGTTGCGCCAGCACGAGAACGACTTGTCGAGCCGCGCAATATATTCGGCGACGACCTTGGCGACGATGCCGTGCCGGTAGAGCGGCGAGCGATCGTCGCGCATGAACACTTCGAGGCCGCCAAGTGCCGCCGCGATCGCCGAGAAATAGCGCGCCGCAGCTTCGTTTTCGGGGGTCATGCTGCCAGCCCCTGGGAGCAGTGCACGTGCAGCAATTACGACTGCACGTAATTTGCCGAATTGTGCTTCTTCATCACATCGTCGAAGCGGCGGGCGAAGGCATCGTCGGCGAGCTTCTTGCGGCGCTGGATGTCGGCGGTGGCGACCATGTTCTTCTCGTGCATTTCAAGCAGATCGCCGATGTGCTTTTGCGAGGCGGCACCAATGCCGGCCATGGTCTCTTCGGCGGTGTTGTCGACCTGGCTGCCCAGCGTGTTGATCTTGTGGGCGACATCCTGTTGGGCGGCGGTCTTCAGCGAATCTTCCAGCGCCTTGTACAGAACGATGCGCTGCTCGGTATCGATGGTCAGCTTGTTGATCAGCGTCGATTGCGCCGCGATCTGGTTGTTGAGCGAATCGACGAAGGTCTGGAAAATCGAGGTGTAGCGCTCCAGCGTCTGGCTTTCGGCCAGCAATTCCTGCTCCTTGGCCTGCTTCTCGTTGTATTCCGTGGCCAGTTTCGAGCGTTCGCCTTCCAGCTGCGTGCGCACCTTCTGGCTGGTCGAGGCGGCGATCTTGTTCTCGATGTCGAGCAGCATCGGGTTGAGCTCCTCGATGCGCTTCTGCACGGTCTCGAGATTGGACATGGTGGTCTTGCGGCGCTCGATCACCTGCGACAGGCTGGCCTCGGAGGTCTTGTAGCGCGTGTCGAGAACCTGCTTCTGCGCCTTGAGGATGCCGACGATGGTGTCGGATTTCGCCAGCAGCTCCTGCAGATTGCCGGCCAGCGACATGTTGCGGACGCGGTCGGTGCGCAGGCGCTGCTTGCGCTGGCTGGAGAAGACACCGACGAAATTTTCCCAGCCGGTGTAGTTCTTCATGCTCTCGAATTCGGCGCCGAAGACGTTGGTGGCGTCCTCGAGGCCGATAATCAGGTCGGCGATATTGCCTTCCATCACCTTCTGCTGCTTCAGCACATCCTCAATGCGGGCATTCTCGATGTCGAAATTGGCGTCGCCGATCTTCTTGTCGGCGGTGGCGAGCGTGTCGAGCACAGTACCGGACTGCTCGATCTTGGTGCGCATGTCCTCTACGACCTGCTTGGTCTTGGCAATCTCGGCATCGAAATTCTGCAATGTCGCCATTGGGGCCTCCCGCTTCGGCATCGGTTTCGTTTCGCAAACCGCCGCGAATATATGTGCCGGGTTTGGCGAATGAAAGACGGAAGCCATGGGATTACAGGAAAACAAAAGAATTTCAGGAGGCCGACCGCAGGATAGTCAGGCAATGATTACGGTGTAACTGCCGTCCGGTCAGACACCGCTTCAACCGCGGCTGGACTTTAGGTCGGGAGCGACGCTCAGGGCTTGGGATCGGCCTTGAGGTAGGCGATGACATTGGCGATGTCGTCGTCGCTGGTCAGGCCGGAGAAGGCCATTTTGTTGCCGGGGACCTTCTGCCGCGGCGCGCGCAGGTATTCGGCGAGGTTTGCTTCGTCCCAGACCAGGCCGGCGGCGCCGGCGTCCTTCATCCCCTGCGAGTAGCGGCTGAGATAACTGTCCGCGGTGCCGGCGGTGCGGCCGACGACACCCAGCAGATGCGGGCCGACCTTGTCGTGGTCGCTCGTTGCCTCATGACAGGCCACGCATCTGTTGAAGACTTTCTTGCCGAGAGCGGCATCGCCGTCGGCATGCGCGGCAAGAGCGCCGGCGATGAGGAAAGCAGCGGCAGACGAAATGGCTCGAAGCATGGGAACTCCCCGACGGCTCTGGCTGAGAGGTTCTGAAATAGGAAGCAGGCCTTAAACAAGCGCCGCACGATGGCGCGATTGGCGAACGAATGTCGGCCGGGAGGTCGGATGAAAGCAATAGCGCTGGTCAGGTTCTGGTGAAGCCTATGAAATCGTCGGGCACGGCGCGGCCCATTTCTTCTTCCCAATGGCGGCGGCAGAGCGAGACATAGACATCCTTGCCGATCGCCACCTGTTCGCCCTGTTTCGCCACCTTGCCGTCGGCGCCGAGGCGCACCACCATCGTCGCCTTGCGGCCGCAACGGCAGATGGTGCGCACCTCGCGCAGGTCGTCGGCGATTGCCAGCAGGGTGCGCGATCCGGAAAACAGCTTGCCCTGGAAATCGGTGCGCAGGCCGTAGCACATGACCGGGATGTTCAGCCGGTCGGCGATGCGGGCGAGTTGCCAGACTTGCTCCTCTTCGAGGAACTGCGCCTCATCGACGAAGACGCAATGGACCGTGGCGTGGTCGTGATGCTCGGCGACCCGGGCGAACAGGTCGTCGCCGTCGCGGAACATCTCGGCTTCCGTCTCCAGGCCGATGCGCGACGAGATCAGCCCGGTATCGCCCTTGCGGTAGTGGCCGGCGATGAACAGCATCGTCGTCATGCCGCGCTCGCGGTAATTATAAGAGGCCTGCAACAGCATCGTCGTCTTGCCGGCATTCATCGTCGCATAATGGAAGTACAGCTTGGCCATGCCGTCCTTTTAAGCCGAGTTGCAACAAAGCGGGGAGGGGGAGCGCCTACATTCCACCGGGAAAAGGCGACTTCCATCCGGAAAGCGGCGGGCGTGTCGCTGATCGGCCAGCCTGCGCCGTTGTTCGTGATTGCCTTAGTGCTTGAAACCGCAGCAGAATGATGTTTGGCTGACGGAACAAAGGCGGAGATAAAACCGTCGCTTCGCTTCACCGAGAACTGAAATGGGAGAATTTTCATGTCGCGTATGAGTTCATTCGTCGCCGGCCTCGGCCTGGCGGTTTTTCTATCCACGACTGGGGCCTTCGCCGGCGATCCGGAAAGCTGCAAAACGGTGCGTCTGTCCGATGTCGGCTGGACCGACATACAGGCGACCACAGGCATAGCCTCGGTGCTGCTCACCGCGCTCGGCTACGAGCCGCAGGTGATCCAGCTTTCGGTGCCAGTGACCTATGCGTCGCTGAAGAACAAAGACCTCGACGTGTTTCTCGGAAACTGGATGCCGTCGATGACCAACGACATCAAAGACTATGCCGCCGAAGGCTCGGTCGAGACCGTCAGCGAAAATCTCAGCGGTGCCGGCTACGGCATTGTCGTGCCAACCTATGTCGCCGATGCCGGTGTCAAGACGCTGACCGATCTCGGCAAGTTCAAGGACAAGTTTGACGGCAAGATCTACGGCATTGAAGCCGGCAATGACGGCAACCGGATCATCCTCGACATGATCAAGGATCCGAAGACCAATCTCGAAGGCTTCGAACTGGTCGAATCTTCCGAGGCCGGCATGCTCACCCAGGCCGACCAGTCGATGAAGAACAATGAATGGATCGCCTTCCTCGGCTGGACGCCGCATCCGGTGATGGGCGCCATGAAGATCACCTATCTCGAGGGGATGGGAGATAGCGGCTTTGGTGCTGCCACCGTGCATACCAATGTACGCAAGGGCTACATGAGCGAATGCCCGAACGCCGGCAAGTTCATCGCCAATCTGAAGTTCAACCTGGACATGGAAGGCGAGATGATGGACGCGATCCTGAAGGGCGGCGATGCCAATACGGTCGCGACCGACTGGCTGAAGAAGCACCCGGACGCGGTCGCTCCCTGGATCGCCGGCGTCACCACCTTCGACGGCGGCGATGCGGCGGCTGCGGTAAAAACGGCGCTCGGAAGCTGACCCGACCATCTGGTATGACGAGACAAGGGGCAGCCACGGTAGAAATGGCTGCCCTTTTTCATATCCTGTGACAAGATGACCGTCCGGCGAAGGACGGCGCCGGCAGAAGAGGGGCTAGATGGATCCGATCTCCAAATTCCTGGTCAGTTACAAGATTCCCATCGGGGCATGGGGGAAGGCGTTTTTCGGCTTTCTCACCGACAATTTCGACACCATCTTCAGGGCTTTTTCCAACAGCCTCAACTTCCTGCTCGACGGCATCGTCGACGGGCTGCTGTTGCTGCCGCCGGTTCTGCTGATCGCGCTGATCGCTCTGCTCGCCTATTTCCTGCAGCGCTCGAAAGGCCTGGCTTTGGCGGTATTCATCGGATTGCTGTTCATCCTCAACCAGAACCTGTGGAAGCAGACGGTGGAGACGCTGGTGCTGGTGGTCGCCGCCGCCGCCGTGTCGATGGCCATCGGCGTGCCGCTCGGCATCTGGGCCGCGCACAAGCCGAAGGTGTATCGCGTCATGCTGCCGGTGCTCGACCTGATGCAGACATTGCCGACCTTCGTCTACCTGATCCCGGTGCTGACCCTGTTCGGCCTCGGCAACGCGCCCGGCCTGATCGTCACCATCATCTTCGTCATCCCGACCTCGGTTCGGCTCACCCATCTCGGCGTCACCTCGGTGCCGAAATCGATCGTCGAGGCGGGCGAGGCGTTCGGCGCCACCAAGCGCCAGCTGCTGTGGAAGGTCGAGCTGCCTTCGGCGCTGCCGACCATCATGGCTGGGCTGACCCAGTCGATCATGCTGTCGCTGTCGATGGTGGTGTTCGCCGCCCTGATCGGCGCCGGCGGCCTCGGTACGGAAATCAACCGGGCGCTTGGTTCGCGCAGGATCGACCTCGGGCTTGAGGCAGGGCTGGCGATCGTCGTGCTCGCCATCGTGCTCGACCGGATGACGCGCATCGGCGTGGGAGGCAAGAAATGACCGTCGCCGTCGATTTCAGGAATGTCGACATCGTCTTCGGCGCCGACCAGGCAGGCTCGCTGGCGCTGATCGACAGTGGTGCCACCCGAGCCGAGATCCTCGAACAGACCGGCAATGTGCTGGGCTGCGCCGGCGCCAGCCTCACCGTGAACGAGGGCGAGATCTCGGTGCTGATGGGGCTTTCCGGCTCCGGCAAATCGACGCTGCTCAGAGCCGTCAACCGGCTGAACGTCGTCTCGCGCGGCCAGGTGCTGGTCAAGGACGGCGACGGTACGGTCGACGTCGTCACCTGCGACGAGGCGACGCTTCGGCGGCTGCGGCAGAAGCAGGTGGCGATGGTGTTCCAGCAGTTCGGCCTGCTGCCGTGGCGCACGGTGGAGGAGAATGTCGGCCTTGGCCTCGAGCTCGCCGGCGTACCCGAAGCCGAGCGCAAGGAGCGGGTGAACAGGCAACTGAAGCTGGTTCATCTCGACCAGTGGTCGAAGAAATATGCGCATGAGCTTTCCGGCGGCATGCAGCAGCGCGTCGGCCTGGCGCGCGCCTTTGCCACCGAGGCGCCGATCCTGCTCATGGACGAGCCGTTCTCGGCGCTCGATCCGCTGATCCGGACCAAGCTGCAGGACGAGTTGCTGCAGCTCCAGGCCGAGCTGAAGAAGACCATCATCTTCGTCAGCCACGACCTCGAGGAGGCGCTGAAGATCGGCACCCATATCACCATCATGGAAGGCGGGCGCATCGTGCAAACCGGCGCGCCGGAAGACATCGTGCTGCGGCCCGCCAACGACTATGTCCGCGACTTCATCGCCAATGTGAACCCGCTCTCGGTGCTGACTGCGTGGAACGTCATGCGCGACCGCCGCGACCTCGAACACGGCGAGAACGGCTGGGTGTGGCTCGACCGGCGCAGGACGACGCGTTTCAAGATCGACGAGCATGGGCTGGTGGCGGCGGCCGAGCGCGACGGCAAGCCGGCGGTCTGGGTGTCCTGCGCCGATGTCGAAGCCCAGCCGGAGGAGACGGCTCAGGTATTCTGGGCCAATCCCGGCACCTCGCTGAAGACCGTGATGCTGGCCATGCATCGCTCGCAGACCGCACCGGTGGCGCTGTTCGACGACCAGTCGCGCTTCGTCGGCGCCATTGGCGTCAGGGATGTGCTGAGCGCGGTCCTGCGAAGATAGTTTTTCTCCTTGGGGAGAGAACCAAGACCAAACGCCGAGTTCTGTCGCGCCCCCCTCTGTCCTGTCGGACATCTCTCCCACTTGGGGGGAGATCGGCGGTTTCGCGGACGGCTCTCACATTCCAACGTTTGTAATTGGCGAAATCGGCGACGACGGCCAATCTCCCCACCTGTGGAGGAGGTGTCCAGCAGAACAGAGGGGGCGCGAAGGAACGCCGGCTTAGCCCGATACCGCAAGCTAAACCGCCAGCGGCAGGCGCAGCTCCGTCATCAGGCCGCCATCGGGATGGTTGGACAGGCTGACTTCGCCGCCGGCGCTACGGGCGATGTTGCGGGCGATGGTCAAGCCGAGGCCGAGGCCGCCGGTCTGACGGTTGCGCGACTGTTCCAGGCGCACGAACGAGTCGAACACGGCGTCGAGCTCGGCTTGCGGTATGCCCGGACCCTCGTCATGGATCGCCAGCGTGATTGTCTTGCCTGATTGACGCAGGCTGAGATGCGCCCTCTTGCCATAGGTCACCGCGTTCTGGACGAGGTTGGTGACACAGCGCCGTAGCGCGACCGGCCGCGCGACGCAGATCAGGCCGCGCGAGCGCGCGTCCTCATTGTCGAAGGAGACCTCGTCGAAGTCGTCGGCGATCGATTCTACCAGCGACCAGAAATCGATCCTCTCGCTCTTCTCCTCGGTCACCTCGAAAGTGGCGAAGTCGATGACCGAGCTGGCAATGCCTTCGATGTCGGCGAGGTCGTGCGCCAGTGCGGCGCGCACGGACGAATTCCTCAGCAGTTCGAGGCGCAGCCGCATCCTGGTCAGCGGCGTGCGCAGGTCGTGCGCCAGTGCGGCCGCAAGATGCTCGCGGTCCTCGACGTAGGCGCGCAGCCTCGCCTGCATGGCATTGACCGCCTTTGCCGCGGTACGCACCTCGCGGCTGCCGCTCTCGGCGATTGGCGGGCTTTTCAGGTCCTCGCCGATCCGCTTCACCGCGGTCTCCATCATCCGGTAGGGCGCCGTCAGCCGGCGCAACGACCAGATCGAGGAAGCCACCACCAGCCCGGCGATCAAGGCATAGAGCGGCACGCTATCGAAGCTCAGTATCGGTCCGGCCGGTGTGTTCGGCTCGGTGAAGTTCAGCCATTGGCCGTCGGCAAAGCGAAGCGAAGCGGTCAGCTTGTCGCTCTGGGCGAAATCGGCCGCCAGCACCAGCAGGTCGCGCTCGACCTGGCCGATATCGGGACCGGCGACCGTCCCACCGGGAGCGTCGGCTTCGTGCGTTGCCGGGTCGCGGCGGACCCGCGCGTCGGTGATGCCGAACTTCGATAGCCGACCGACCAATATGTCTTCCAATTCGGCCAGCTCGTCGTCGCCGGCTATCGACGAAGTAACGGCGGGCGTGTCGGAGACGGTGAGCGCATAAGTGGCGTTGAACAGGCCGGAGGCCGTCGCCTTGCGCTGTTCCGGCTTAGCATCATGCATCAGCTGCACCAGCGAGAAGGCGCGGTCGTTCAGCCGATAGAGATCGACGACGTCATTGGCGGCGGCACGGTCGCGCGAAACGATGTAAAGGGTCGCGATCTGGCTGATCAGCAGGCCGGCGATGACGATGAGCAGCACCCAGACCGGCAGCGTTTGCGGCAGGATGCGTCTCATTCGGAGGTCGTCTCAGGCAGGAACTGGTAGCCGCCGCTGCGCACGGTCAAGATCAGCTTCGGCGTTTTCGGGTCGTCCTCCATCTTGCGCCGCAGCCGACTGACCAGAATGTCGACGCTGCGGTCGAAGCTGTAGCCGCTGTCGCCGCCGGACAGCTCGATCAGCTGCTCGCGGCTCAGTACGCGCTGCGCGCTCTTGACGAAGGTCTGCAGGAGATTGAATTCGGCCATCGTCAGCTCGATCCTGACGTCGCCGGGCGCCATCAGCCGGCGGCGCGAACAGTCCATCGTCCAGCCGGCGAAATGGTAGATCTGCCGCGAGGCGGCGCGTCGCGGTTCGGCGGCGCCATTGCGTCTCAAGACGGCACGAATGCGTGCGAGCAGCTCGCGCGGATCGAAGGGTTTCGGCACGTAGTCGTCGGCGCCCATCTCCAGCCCAACCACGCGGTCGGTAGTTTCGGTAACCGCGGTCAGCATGATGATCGGCGTCGAATAATTGGCGCGCAACTCGCGGCAGAGCTCCAGCCCGCTCTTGCCGGGCAGCATGACGTCCAGGACGATCAGGTCGACCTGGGCGCGGCGCAGGATGGTCTCCATCTCGGTGCCGTCGGCGGCGATCGATGTATGCAGCCCTCGCTTCTGGAAAAATTCCTGAAGGAGGTCGCGAATGCCCTTGTCGTCGTCGACGATCAGTATGTGGGGGTCGGATTTCACAGGGAACCTGTCATTTGTGGATCGCCCAAGCGCTGCTTCGGCCGTCAGCCAGACGATAGAATTCAGGCCATAAGTTGGCCAGTGGAGATCGGCGGCCCGATCCGGGCTGCCCAGAAACAATCCAGAAACAAAATTCTACAATCCGGAAAAACTGCCGAAAAAAATCAAAGGCATAAGTGGTGCCGTGGCGGTCAGGTCATCGGCTGCGACACGCGTTACGGGATTACGGACAGACGAATGCAAAGGTTCTCGATCAGTCTGATGGGTGCGTTGCTTTCCATTTCGCTCGTCACGGCCGCGGTCGAACATGCCGACGCAAAACTGGCCGATGCGAAGGTGGCCAATGCAAAGGCGGCCGATGCAAAGGTGGCGACCACCCGCAGCGAGCGTTGCATCGATCTGAACCGGCAGTTTGACGAAGCCCTCGAAACCCATGCCGCGGCAACGCAGGTCACCGCTGCGAAAGCACTTCAAAGAAAGGGAAACCGGTTCTGCGCCAACAAGAAACAGGCACAGGGAATCCGGATGCTCGCGAACGCTTTGAAGCTGCTTGGAGTGACACCGATCGATCCCGTTCAGTGACACTCAATCCGATCTGCACAAAAAGGAAGTGAAGCCATGAAAAAGTCCCTCCTCTCCGCCCTCGGTCTCGCCATCGCGCTGGCCGTCTCGATGCCGGTTCTCGGCGCCAGCAGCGCCAATGCCGCGACCACCACCCCGGCTGCGACGACAACGACGACCGCTGCGCCGGCCAAGGCCGTGAAGAAGGTCGCTGCCAAGAAGACCGTCAAGAAGCACAAGAAGCACGCGGTCAAGGCAGCTCCCAAGGCCTGATCAAGCGACATCTTTCTACCCTATGAGAAGACCGCTCCAGTTGCGATTTGCCTGGAGCGGTCGTCTTTTTTGTTGCGTGCAGACAGTAGGGCCAGTCCCGGCCCACACCCCCCGTTGAACGCCAGACGGCAGTTCCCACATAGGCACAGACTTTTGAACTGCGCCTGCCGGGAAGCCGATCGCGCGCGGTTGAATGGACGACCGCTTTTGCCCATGTCAAAATGACCGCAAAGCTGTCGTACGCAATTGCCGGTCCAATGCCTGAAATCACGACAAAACCCCGTACCAGCACGAAGCCGAAAGTCGAACGGCCGAAGCTCTACAAGGTCATCCTGGTCAATGACGATTTCACTCCGCGCGAGTTTGTCGTGACGGTGCTGAAGGCCGAGTTCAAGCTCAGCGAAGACCAGGCGCATAGAATAATGATCACCGCTCACCGGCGCGGCGTCTGCGTTGTCGCCGTCTTCACCAGGGATGTCGCCGAGACCAAGGCGGCGCGGGCAACCGATGCCGGCAAGGCCAAGGGTTACCCGCTGATGTTCACGACGGAGCCGGAGGAGTAGGGCGGTTCGCGTTCTTCCTTCTCCCCATGTGAGAGAAGGTGGCCGAGCGAAGCTCGGTCGGATGAGGGGTGTTCCACCTTGGCAAGGACGGCACTCCGTCCAGCACCCCTCAACCGTCTTGGCGCTGCGCGCCAATCCACCTTCTCCCACAAGGGGAGAAGGATAAACCGCGTTACCGCCCTTCGCGGTACCACATCGAGCCCATCGCCAGAAGCAGCAGGCCGAGCCCCAAGAAGCCGCCGAACAGCGGCACGCGCGAGACGGCCTTGAGTACGCTGTCGTCGGTGGTGCGCAGGCCGATCCAGTCATCGCCGGAGGCAGCGCCCGAGGAACGGACCGGAACGATCGAGGGCAGCGTGACCGTGCTGGTGAGAGTGCCAAGTGCCGAGGCCGGCGCCAGCCGGCGAACGCTGCCGCCGGTTGCCTCAGCCGGTGGTTTGAGCCGGTTCTCGGTGGAGACGACGTCGGTGAATTCCGGGGCGTTGACCGGCCCGACATGGGCCAATGCCGTCAGGTCGCCATTGCCGACCTGATAGAGACCGATTTCGCTGGTCTCGACGCTACCGAGGAAGACGCCTGGTTCGGATTTCTCGAGCCTGACGATCAGTGCCTTGCCGGACGGCGTGATGACTTGCGCCGGGCCGGGGTCGTCGCTCATCGTCTGGCGGCGGATTTCAAGCACCATGCCCCGGCCGTCGGCGGTCAGCCGCTCTTCCTCGAGTTCGGGCTCCTTCATCAGCCAGTGGGCGATACGCCGGTAGAGCTGGACATGGGGGCCGCCGCCCTCGAAGCCGCGCGCCCACAGCCAGCCCTGGTCGGACAGAAGCATGCCGACGCGGCCTTCGCCCTTGCGATCGAGCAGCAGCAGCGGCCGGTTGTCGGCGCCCTTCATCACCACCTCGCCCTCGGGGTTCTCAACGCCGATGGTGCGGAACCAGCGGCTCCAGTGCGGCGGCTCGGTCGCGGAGCCGTCGAGCCCGCGCGTTACCGGATGACGCTGGCCGGTATCGGTGAGGCGCGGATAGAAGGCCTTGTCGATGACCTCGCCGGTCGGCATTGCCGGCAGCGCCGACATCAGCGGCGTGCGGGCGATCGAGCTTTCGCCGGCATATTCGGGGCCTGCCGCGATCAGCAGCGCGCCGCCCTTTTCGACATACTCGGAGATGTAGTCGTAATAGAGGATCGGCAGCACGTCGCGGTGCTGATAGCGGTCGAAGATGATCAGGTCGAAATCCTTGATCTTCTCGACGAACAGCTCGCGCGTCGGGAAGGCGATCAGCGACAATTCGTTGATCGGCGTGCCGTCCTGCTTTTCCGGCGGGCGCAGGATGGTGAAGTGCACGAGGTCCACCGAAGCGTCGGATTTCAGCAAATTGCGCCAGGTGCGCTCGCCGGCATGCGGTTCGCCGGAAACGAGCAGTACGCGCAGATTTTCGCGAATGCCATCGATCAGCGCGATGGCGCGGTTGTTGGTGTCGGTGAGTTCGCCCGGCTCGTGGTTGATGGCGAGTTCGACAATGTTGCGCCCGGCGCTGGGAATGGTCACTTGCAGCGGCATCGCCTGGCCGATGTTGGCGTGCTCGACCGATACCTGCTCGCCATTGACCGATACGCGGACATCGACCGGGCCGGTTTCGTTGTTGGTGGCGATGACGCGATAGGTCATGTCGAGCGGCTTGCCGACGAGGCCGAAGCGCGGCGCATTCTCGAAGCGGATGCGGCGGTCCTTCTCATGGTCGTTGCCGGTAATCAGCGCATGCAGCGGGGCATTGAAGTCGGGCGCGCCGGGCGGCGCGTCATGGACCTCGCCATCGGTGATCATGATGGCGCCGCCGATGCGCGACGGCGGCACGTCGCGGAAAGCATTTTCGAGCGCGGAAAACAACCGCGTCTCGGTGCGCTCGTCGGCGGCTTCGGACTTGCCGGCCTCGACGACACGGACGTCGAACTGCTTGAAGCGGCCGAGACGCTGCTGAAGCCCGGCCAACGCCGCGTCTGTCTGCTTGGTGCGGTCGTCGATATCCTGGCTCTGGCTGCGGTCGACGACGACGGCGACGATGCTTTTCAGCGGCTCACGTTCTTCGTCGAGGAACACCGGATTGAGCAGCGCCGCAGCCAGGGCAATCAGGGCTGCCAGGCGGAAGACCGCGCCGCGCTGGCGAAACCAAAGGCCGACCAGCGCCAGCAGCAGCAGCGGTACCAGAACCACTGCGAGCAGTGGCCAGGTGATGAGCGGTTCGAAGGAGAGCGACCAGTTCATGGTCTATTGCCCCAGCCGTTCGAGCAGCACCGGGACGTGCACCTGATCGGATTTGTAGTTGCCGGTCAGCATGTACATCATGATGTTGACGCCGGCACGCAGCGCATAGATGCGCTGCATCGGATCCGAAGGCACCGTCGGCAATAGCGGGTCGCCATTCTCGTCGACGGCCCAAGCGCCGGCGAAATCATTGGCGGTGATCATGATCGGCGAAACGCCGTCGCCGGTGCGCACCGGGCGGTTCTCGGTGTTGCTGGCTTCGAGCGATGCCTCGACCCAAAGCGGGCTGCCGGCAAAACGGCCAGGAAACTCCGGAAGAATGTAGAAGGATTTGGTCAGCACGTGGTCCGACGGCACCGGCTCCAGCGGTGGCACGTTGAGGTTGCCGAGGATGTCGCGCAGCCGCTCCGTCGCCGGGCTGGTCGAATCCGCACCAATGCCATTGGCGAACTGGTCGCGGGTGTCGAACAAGACCGTTCCGCCCTGCTGCATGTAGGCGTCGATGCGGGCGATGGCGGCCTCGCTCGGCGTCGGGGCCGAGGGATCGATCGGCCAGTAGATCAGCGGGTAGAAGGACAGTTCGTCCTTCGAGATGTCGACGCCGGCCGGTGCTCCGGGTTCGAGCGCGGTTTTTTCGATAAGAAAGCGGGTCAGGCCTTCGAGCCCGGCGCGGCTGATCGAATCGACACCCGGCTCGCCGGTCAGCACGTAGGCGATCCGGGTCTTTGAAATGTCCCCGATGGCCTCCGTATCTCCCGGTTTGGCGTCGTCGGCGCGCGCGACGTCCGCGTGGCCAATCAAGGCGCCGAGCGCAATCAGCAGGACGGCTGCCGTCGCCGCAGCGCCGGCACGGCGCGGCCGGCGCGACAACAGGCCGCCCATCCAGAATACGGCAAGCGTGTCGAGCACCATCAGCACCAGGGCGGCCGTGACAAGCGGACCTTTGAGGTTGTGCTGCTCGTCGAAGGCATACTGGATGGTGGTGACCGGCACCGTGATTTCAGGCCGGGCCAGCGGCGTGAATGCGCTGTCGCCGCCGAGCAGATTGTGAGCGAACACTCCTGTCTCGGAGCCGTAGAGGCCGGGCGGATTTTCCAGCGTCACCGGCAGCGGGCCGGCGCCGGGCACCAGCGGCCTGGCATCCGGCGTCGGCGGCACCAGCGTGCCGTCGGCGGCGATCATACGATAGGGTGCCAGCGACGTGGCGGCGGCCTCGGCATTGGCGACAGCCGCGCCCTGGTTGCGCGACAATTGCACGATGCGCCGCAGCATCTCGACGAAGCTGCCGGAGATCGGCAGGTTGGACCACGTCGCCTCGGGGGTGACGTGGAACAGCACGAGGGTACCCTTGTCCTTCTTCATCCCGGTCACCAGCGGCGTACCGTCGGCAAGCGTAGCCCAGGTGCGCTCGACGATGTCGGGCGTCGGTTCGGCTAGGACCTGCCTGGTGACGGTGACCTCGGTGGGCGGCGCGAGGTCGGCGAAGGGACCGGTTTTCGGGAATTCGGTGACCGGCTGCGGCGCCGTCCATGACAGCGCGCCGCCAAGCGATCGTTCGCCCGTGCGCAGCCGAACTGGCAGCAGGTCGTCGTCATTGCCGGCAGCGGCCAGCCGCGAACCGGCAAAACGCACCAGCGTGCCGCCCTTGTCGACCCAGTCAACCAGCCTTTGCCGCGCTTGTTCCGGAATGGTGCCGACATCGGCCATGACGATCATCGCCGGCTTCTGGTCGAGCAGTTGCGGGATCGCGTCGGCGAGATCGACGCTCGACGGCTCGACCAGATCGGCGAACGGCTGCAGGGCGCGGCGGATGTAGTAGAGCGGCGACAGCAGCGGTTGCGCCTGGTCGGCCTCGGCCTGCGACAACAGCCCGACGCGGCGGCGTTTTGAGCTCTCATCGAGCACGCGGACGGCACCGGCCTGGCGCTCGCCGTCGAGCGCGACGTAGGCGAAGTCGTTGCGCAGTTCGAACGGCACGGCCATCGTGCCGGTGGCGGTGGATCCGCCCGGGGCAAAGGTCAGCGTCGCGTCGGCGATGCGGCGGCCCTTGTCGTCGAAAGCGCCGGCCGTGACCTGTGCAGGCGCCGGGTCGCCGGGCGCGCGGATGGCGGTCAGGGCGAAGCCGTCGACCTGGTTGTCGGCGCCGGTCAGGCCGGTCAGCGACAGCCGGTCGGAGACGGCCCAGACAACGCGTGCTGCGTTCTTCGACAACAGCGTGTTGAACGCGGCTTCGTCGCCTTGCGCCGCCAGACCATCGGCGAGCACCGCGACGCTGGCGCCAGGCAGCGACTCCAAGGCTGAAGCGACGCGGGCATAGACGGCGGGGCGGTCGGTCGGGATCGGCCGCGGCTTTGCCGCGCGCAGCCGGTCGAGCGCGGCAGCGGCATCGAAGGGACCGATCTCGGCATTCGGCTTCTCGGCGGTGAAAGCGATGAGCACCGGCACGCCGTTCGAATTGGCATCGGCGATCAGCCGCTCGGCGGTGGCGACGCGCTTGCCCCAGTCGGCGGCACTTGCCCAGTCATTGTCGATCACCAGCGCCAGGGCAGCGCCCTCGGCCGGCAGCTTTTCGCGCGGATTGAAGACCGGTTCGGCAAGTGCTGCCACGACAAGCGCGGCCATCAGCAGCTTAAGCAGCGTCAGCCACCAAGGGCTCTGCTGCGGCGTTTCTTCGCGCCTCAGCACGCGGGCGAGAATCCTGAGCGGCGGAAACACCTCGGCTTGCGGCCTGGGCGGGGTCAGCCGCAGAAGCCACCAGATCACCGGCAGCGCCAGCAGGCCCCACAGCACCATCGGCGCCCCGAAGGAGAGCGGCAGCCAACTCATGCGCGGGCCCTCCCGGCAAAGCTGCCCTCGGCGGTCATCGCCATGTGGATGCGCACCAGCGCCTCGGAGGCAAGGCGATCGGTATGATTGACGGTAAAGCTCCAGCCAAGCCGTTTGCACCAGGCGGCCAGTTCCTGGCGGCGGGCGGCATAAAGCAGGCGATATTCCTCGCCCAGCATTTCGGCGCGGCCGGCGGTCAGCTTGTCGCCGGTCTCAGGATCGGTGAATTCGGTGCGCCCGGCATAGGGGAAGCTTTCCTCGGCCGGATCGGCGACCTCGACCAGATGGGCGCGCACGCCGTGGCGGGCGAGCACGTCCAGCCACGCCATGGTGTCCTCGACCGGGTCGAGGAAATCGCTGACGAGGACGATGTCGCAGAACCGGCGAATGCCGGATAGGTCGGGCTTTGCCGGCAGGTCGGCGGCGTGCATCAGTTGCGCCGCGATGCGCTCGGCGCCATTGCGGGCGGTGAACGGGTCGGTCAGGCCCGGCCAGGCAATGCGCTCGCCGCTGCGCGACAAAAGCTCGGCCATGGCCAGCGCCAGCACCAGGGCGCGCGATTCCTTGGAAACGCTGGCTCCGGTCGATTTGTAGAGCATGGAAGGCGAGGGATCGGCCCAAAGCCACACCGTGTGGGCGGCCTCCCATTCACGGTCGCGGACATAGGTGTGATCGTCGCGGGCGGAACGGCGCCAGTCAATGCGCGAGGAATCGCCTTCGACATAGGGCCGGAACTGCCAGAAATTCTCGCCGATACCGCGCTTGCGGCGGCCATGCCAGCCGGCAATTACCGTGTTGACGATGCGGCGCGCCTCGACCAGCAGGTCGGGCACCAACGAAGCCCGCAACCGGCCTCTGGCGAGCGCATCGCGCGTCGCTGCCGGTGCCTGCGCTTCACCGATGCGCGCCATCAAATCCCTTTCGCGAGCTTCGCCACAACATCGCGAACCGTGGTGCCCTCGGCGCGGGCGGCGAAGGTCAGCGCCATGCGGTGCTGCAGCACCGGCTCGGCGAGCGCGCGGACGTCGTCGACCGACGGCGCCAGCCGGCCGTCATAGAGGGCGCGGGCGCGGGTGCACAGCGTCAGCGCCTGGCTGGCGCGCGGGCCTGGGCCCCAGGCGACGTACTTGTCGGTATCGGCGTTGCCCTGGCCGGGGCGCGCTGAGCGCACCAGCTTGAGGATCGCCTCGACGACGCTTTCCGGCACCGGCATACGGCGGATGAGCGTCTGGATGTCCTTCAGCCGCGCCGGCTGCAGCACGTTTTCAGCCTTGGCATCCTCGATACCGGTGGTTTCCAGCAGGATGCGGCGCTCCGCCTCGATCTCGGGGTAGAGGATATCGACCTGTATCAGGAAGCGGTCGAGCTGCGCTTCCGGCAGCGGATAGGTGCCTTCCTGCTCCAGCGGGTTCTGCGTCGCCAGGACGTGGAACGGTGACGGCAGATCATGGCGCACGCCGGCAATGGTGACGTGGTATTCCTGCATCGACTGCAGCAGCGCCGACTGGGTGCGTGGCGAGGCGCGGTTGATCTCGTCGGCCATCAGCAGTTGCGCAAAGATCGGCCCGGAAATGAAGCGGAAGGAGCGCTTGCCGAATTCATCCTGCTCCATCACCTCGGAGCCGAGAATGTCCGATGGCATCAGGTCGGGCGTGAACTGGATGCGGCGCGAATCGAGGCCGAGCACGATGCCCAGCGTTTCGACCAGCTTGGTCTTGGCGAGGCCGGGCACGCCGACCAGCAGTGCATGGCCGCCCGCCAGCAATGCGACGAGCGTGCGCTCGACGACGCTTTCCTGGCCGAAAATGACCCGGCCGACGCCGTCACGGACCCTCGAAATGTCGGCCAGCGCTTTCTCGGCCTGCGCCACCATGTCCTTTTCGCTGATCGGGCTTTCCTTGATCATAACGCTCATGCAGCATCGATCCTTCTGGTTGGAAATTCCGCTTGGCACCTTGGTGCCGCAGAGAATGCCGCGATTCGGCCTCGCATGGCGCCTGCAATGAACTTAAATCACAGACTTAGGCTGACAAGCGGAACAACAGTGACTATTTCGTGACCATGACGGAAGCCGCCGACCATCGTGAAGAGAGGCTGACGGCCGCGACCGAGGCGCGCGGGCTGGAGGCGCTGGTCTCGCGCGCGACGCGCGCTGGCAAGGGGCCGGCGCCGGTGGAACGCTGGAATCCGGCATTTTGCGGCGATCTCGACATGGAAATCAAGCAGGACGGCACCTGGTTCTATCTGGGAACGCCGATCGGCCGGATGCCGCTGGTGCAGCTTTTTTCCTCAGTGCTGCGCAAGGACGCGGACGGTAGAACCTACCTGGTGACGCCGGTGGAAAAGGTCGGCATCCGCGTCGCCGACGCGCCCTTCATTGCCGTCGAGATGGACGTGTCGGGCGCCGGCGACGGACAAATCGTCACCTTTCGCACCAATGTCGGCGACGTGGTAGAGGCTGGGGCGGGACACCCGCTGCGCTTCGTCGATGAGGACGAGACAGGTGGCCTGAAGCCTTATGTGCTGGTGCGCGGGCGGCTGGAGGCGCTGGTGGCACGGCCGGTGATGTACGAATTGGTCGAGCACGGCGAAGAGATCGACATCGGTGGCAAGACGATGTTTGCCGTCCGTTCCAAAGGCGAGGTCTATCCAATCATGCCGGCTGAGAAACTGAAACGGCTGAGCGCATGATGGACCGCCTATGATGGATCAGGTGATGCCGTTGCCGTTTTCCGCTGCCGGGTTTCGCCAGCGCGTCGCGGCACAGCCGCTGGCGCATGCCGGCGACGATTTTGGCGACCACCGCTTCAATCCGGGCCATCCCAGGCTGAAGCTGGCCAAGGCGCTGCGCGATGCCGCCGTGCTCATCCCGGTGGTCGATCATGGCCATGAAGCCACGGTCCTTTTGACCAGGCGGGCGGAAAAGCTGCGCAACCATTCGGGGCAGGTGGCTTTCCCCGGTGGTACCATCGATCCAACCGATGCGAGCCCGGAAACGGCGGCGTTGCGCGAGACATCCGAGGAGATCGGTCTCGATAGTGATTACATCGAGATCATCGGCCGTCTGCCGGACTACGTTTCCGGCAGCGGCTATCGCATCGCCCCGGTGCTCGGGATTGTACGGCCCGGTTTCAGCCTGACGCTGAATTCCGACGAAGTCGATGCCGTCTTCGAGGTGCCGCTGGGCTTTCTGATGGACCCCGCCAACCACACCAGAGACAGTCGCATGTGGAACGACCTCGAATGGTTCTATTACGAGATGCCCTATGGCGGCCAGCGCATCTGGGGCGTCACCGCGGGCATCATCCGTACGCTTTATGAAAGGCTCTATTCGTGAGCGATCCAGTGTCGATCGCGGGCAAGGCCGGGTGGCTCGGCGAACACCACCTGCAGCGCCTGCTCGCCGCTCTGACTGATGGCGGCGAGGAGGCGCGTATCGCCGGCGGTGCGGTGCGCAACGCGCTCATCGGCCAGCCGGTCGCCGACATCGACATCGCCACCACCACGGTGCCCGAGGAAACCATCCGGCGCGCCGAGGCGGCAGGCTTCAAGACGGTACCGACCGGCATCGAGCATGGCACAGTCACCGCGGTCGGCCACGGCAAGGCCTATGAGGTCACCACGCTCCGTGCCGATATCGAAACCGACGGCCGGCGCGCCAAAGTGTCGTTCGGCCGCGACTGGAAAGCCGACGCTGAGCGGCGTGATTTCACTATCAATGCACTCTATGCCGAGGCCGATGGAACGGTCGTCGATCTGGTCGGCGGTATCGCCGATATCGAAGCGCGGAGGCTGCGATTCATCGGCGATCCGGAAGCGCGTATCCGCGAGGATTATCTGCGCATCCTGCGTTTCTTCCGTTTCTTCGCATGGTATGGCGACGGCAGGCCGGATGCCGAAGGGTTGAAGGCTTGTGCCCGGCTGAAGCAGGGGCTCGACCAGCTTTCGGTCGAGCGCGTCTGGTGGGAATTGAAGAAATTGCTGTCGGCGCCGGATCCGTCGCGGGCGCTGCTGTGGATGCGCCAGGCCGGCGTTCTGACCGCCGTTTTGCCGGAAAGCGAGAAATGGGGCATCGATGCCATCCACGGGCTGACCAAGACCGAGAAGGATCTGGCCTGGGCGCCGGACCCGCTGCTCAGGCTGGAAGCCATCGTGCCGCCGGATGCCGCGCGCATGAAAACGCTTGCCGAGAGATTGAGGCTTTCCGTGAGCGAAGCAAGCCGGCTGCGGAATTGGGCGATCACAGCTGCCGTCGATCCGAAAACGACCGAAGGAGAGTTGGCGAAAAGGCTCTATTTTGGCGACCGCCAAGGCTTTGTCGATCGGTTGCGGCTGTTGCTCGCTTCCGCTCGAGCCCGCGCGATCGAGGACAATGACGCACTGCTCGAAGCCGGCGGCTTCTCGCGCCTGCTTGCCTTCGCTGCAAAATGGCAAAACCCTGTTTTTCCGGTCAAGGGCGCCGATCTGACGACGCTTGGCGCATCACCGGGGCCGAAGCTTGGTGCAACGTTGAAGAATCTCGAAAAGGAATGGGTCGAGTCCGGTTTTGCGCTTGATCGCGGCGCACTGCTCAAGCGCGCCGCGGAGGCACTCGAATCCTGACTGTCACGCTGCGTCGCGGACCTTTTCGATGCGCGAGCGGATCGCTTCGATCATCGTCTCGCGGATCACCGTCTCGCCGTGCGTCTCGCGCAGATGCTCGACGGCACGGCGCATGACCTCAGCCTCCTCCTCGGCGCGTGTGTGCCACTCGCAGCCGGGTACGAGCGACCCGCAATGGAATTCCTTCATCGGCTTCTCCTCATCTCCTCCTTGGAGCGCCGCACAGCGCACTGACACGGAAGCTCCAGACCTTTGATTGCGCGATCCGGAAACCGCGTACGGTATCCGGGCTACACGCTGGCCAGCTAAGCATAACACGATCGAACGGTTTTGGTTGCCTTAGAGTGCCGTGCGTCCAAGCCGACACGCGACCCTCTAGTGATCGGGTTGTTGCGAAAAGGCGGAGCATCGCTGCTCCGCCCTCTTACGCTACCCAGGAGTAAGACCTCGTCTTGCTCCAGCGGGCAGGACATCACTTCACGATCTTGACTGCCTCGGCAATTTTATCCTTGCCGCTCATATCCCACGTGACGCGGACCTTTTCGCCGACCTTCAGGCCAGGATCCTTGAAGGTCTGGGGCAACGTAAAGGTGGCTCCGTTATCCAGAACTAGGCTCATCGCCGTTCCATCAAAGCTTTTGATCGTGCCGGTGGTGTGCTTGACCGCAGCGAATGCGGCAGTACCAGAGGCGAGAACGGCAGCGGCGGCTGCGGTCATAATAAGCTTGCGCATGGCATGCTCTCCTGGAAAATGCGGGCACCGCTTGGGAAAGGTGCCCCATTCAATCATGGGCCGTCCGGTCACGTCGGGTCGCGGTTCTCGGGAGTAAAGAACCGCCGGCGTTTCCCGGCCCGACGCGACAAATAGCCCAATCTTTACAATGGCATATTAGACGAAAAAGATATTTTCTGGCGCGCCTTGCGCCACATTCGCCGTCAAATTCTGGGGATTTGGACCCGATTGCGGCTCACGTCGTGCTCACCGAGATTTTACGGCCATTTCGCTTCTGGCGGCAGGCTGGACAGAATCGAGGCGACATTGCCGCCGGTCTTCAGCCCGAAGATGGTGCCGCGATCGTGAAGCAAGTTGAATTCGACATAACGGCCGCGGCGGATGAGCTGCTCGTCACGGTCGCCATCGGTCCAGTTGTCATTGAAGTTGGCGCGCACCAGATGTCCGTAGACGACGAGAAAAGATCGCCCGACGTCCTGGACGAAGTTGAAATCGGCGTCCCAGCCGCCTTTGTCCTCATCCGAATGCAGCCAGTCGAAGAAGATACCGCCGGTACCGCGTGGCTCGTCGCGGTGCGGCAGGTAGAAGTACTCGTCGCACCAGGCTTTGAATTTCACGTAGTCGGCGATCGCCGCGTTCTTCTCGCAGGCAAATTGCATCGCTCTGTGGAAGGCGATCGTGTCGGGGTCGTCCTGGCTGCGGCGGCGGTCGAGCACCGGTGTCAGGTCGGCGCCGCCACCGAACCACTGGCGCGACGTGACGACCATGCGCGTGTTCATATGCACGGCCGGCACGTTGGGGTTCCACGGATGGGCGATCAGCGAAATGCCGCTTGCCCAGAAGGAGGGGTCCTCTTCGGCGCCCGGCATCTGCTTCCTGAATTCGGGCGAGAACTCGCCGTGGACGGTCGAGGTGTGGACGCCGACCTTCTCGAAGACGCGGCCGTGCATCATCGACATGATACCGCCGCCGCCCTTGCCGGCATCGCGTTGCCACGGCGTCTTTTCGAAGCGGCCGGGCGACCAGCTAGCCTGCGGCCCCTGCAGGTCCTGCTCGATCTGCTCGAAGCTGGCACAGATGCGCTCGCGCAACGTCTCGAACCACAGCCGTGCCTTCGTCTTCTTCTGTTCGATGTCGGCTGGCAGCCCCGCCGGTATCTCGGGTCGTTGCAAATCCTGTCTCCGGTTGCGGGCGCGCCCGACAAATGACTCGTCTTTTCCGGCCGCGATCCCTAATCTCTTGGGTGCAAGGGTCAAGTGTGAATGGAGTTCTTTCGTGCGCACCCCGGCAAGACCGCCGCTGGATGGTCTGAAGAAGAGGCTCGACCGTTCGCGCGCCGAGAACGCGCGCATGCCGCGCGACGGCTTCCTGCGCGAGACCTTCGTGCTGCCGCGCACCGATGCTCGTCTCAAGGCGAAGGAATGGTTCGAGCGCTTTCCTAAGCAGGCCTATTGGACCGAGATCGAAAGCTGGTTCGAGCGGCCGGGCGACGTCATCGAATTCACCATCAGGCGGCTGCCGGCGGCGGATTAACGCTCCGGTCTCGAGGCTGAACGTATCAGGGCTAGTTCATCTGCCCTGAACGATCTTGATAAACACGCTTCTGTCGCCCGTTCCAAGATGCGCTCTTTTCATCTCGGCATACGTCAGGCGCCCATTCGCGAAGGCCCGCACGGTTCTTCCGCACCAGACACGTGGCGCCGCGGCTGCGCTGACATTCATGATCTTGCCAGCTTCCTGCTTCGAACTGAGAGGCGATTGCTCCGAATGCCTGATGCATTCCGTAAGCACTTTCTTATACATGGCAGGACTGCCCTGAACCAAAGTCCTTGCCGTATTCCATTCACCTTCGCTCGGCATGCATCCAGCCAACACAATGGCGCCAAGCAACGCGGCGTAAGTCTTGTATGCAAATTTCAATTCTGCCCCCCAAGGTTAGTTGCAGGGGCGTATCAAGCACGGGCACATGAACTTCACAAGACTGTATAGTGACTAACGGACAGGATAAGTTCGCTGAACCCGTCCAGACCCGTCATGGCTTCAACGCACGACCAGCCTGCGGGCGCCCGCGCCGTCCCTTGCCAGCCTGTCGTTCTTATTCCGCAGCGGACATTTGTCGATCGACATGCAGCCGCAGCCGATGCAGTCGCTCAGCCCGTCGCGCAGCTTCTTGAGCTGACTAATTTTCTGGTCGAGGTCGTCGCGCCAAGCCGTCGAAAGCAGGTTCCAATCCTCGCGCGTCGGCGTCCGGCCTTCAGGCAATGATCGAAGGGCTGTGCCGATCTCGGCCAGCGAAATGCCGACCTCCTGCGCTACCTTGATGATCGCCACCCGTCGCAGCACGTCGCGGCCGTAACGCCGCTGGTTGCCTGATGTGCGGTGGCTGCGGATCAGCCCGCGCGCTTCGTAGAAATGCAGCGCCGACACCGCCACGCCGCTGCGCATCGCCACCTGGCCGACTGTTAATTCCGTTGCCGCAGCCATCTCCGATTTTCCGCTTGACCTCAAGTTAAGTTGAGCTTGTAGCGAAGAAGCCTCGAAGATGCAAACGGCAGGAGAAGGCGATGGGCGTCTGGATGAGAATGACCGGAGAGGACGCAGTGTTGCGTGAGGACGACGCCTTGGTCGCTGCGGCCGGCGATCGCGTACACATCCTAGCGGAGCTGCCGGATCGCCTCGGCCGCCACCATCGCAACGGAAAGCGCGACGTTGATGCTGCGCGCGCCGGGCTGCATCGGGATGATCAGTCGCGCATCCGCCGCCTCATGAACGGCGTCCGGCACGCCTGCGGATTCACGGCCGAACAAGAGAATGTCGTCGCCGGCAAAGGCGAAATCCGTGTAGGCGGCAGCTGCTTTGGTCGACAGCAGCACCAGCCGCCGCTTGGCAAGCTTGCGCCAGTCCTCGAAGGCGTGCCAGTCGACATGCCGGGTGAGCGCCGCCATTTCGAGGTAGTCCATGCCGGCCCGTTTCAGCGCCCGGTCACCGAGCGGGAAGCCCGCCGGTTCGATGATGTCGACGCCGAGACCGAGGCAAGCGGCGAAGCGCAGGATTGTCCCGGTGTTGCCGGCGATATCAGGCTGGTAGAGCGCGATGCGGAGACGGTCGTTCATTTCCGCGTCTTTCTAATAAGTGGCAGATCAGCCACAGAGCTCTCGCGGTTTTGGAAATTCCTGGACTGGCGGGTGGTCATTTTCTGCGAAGTCGGTTATACGGCCAGCATTGTCAACCCGAACCGATGGAGGGGTAATTCATGATGGCCATGCACATCCACCACCCCTCTCGTGGGCTTACCAGCCCGACGGCGGTTTCGGTACGACGATTCTCCTGACCTTCTAGACTTCAATCGCACCGATTCCCGCCGAAACCTTTTCGGCCTTTGAAGGAATCCTGCGATGTTTTTCAAGCTGTGGAAGGGGCTGAACGCCCCACCTGAACACGCTTCGACCGATGCCACCTTTGCCGCGCCGCGCGTGCCCGCGGCCTGGGTTGGTTCACCCTTCTACCTGCATCTTCAACTGGAGAACGGACCGATGTTCGATCCCTGTAGAATACCCGGCTCAAGAAGCCTGCACGAGCGCAAGACTGCGACCTGGGCGCTTTTGATCGGCGAGACCTACTCGTCGGCGGTTCACGCCGAGACCCGCCGGCGTCCGCATCGCGGCATGCTGCCGGACGTCGATTTCTCGCGCGCCGTTCCGGACTATAGCCGGCCGTCGCTGGTGCGCCGGATCATCAGGCTGATCCGGCCTGGTGCAAAAACCGGCGCGAAAATCCGGATCGTCAAAACGTCGTCAGCATCGTCAAACGAGACTGTCGGCGAAGGGCCCGCGACAACCTATATAGCGCGAAGCAGGACCGGCGAGGCGGACGATTCCGTATCGCCGGTCCTTGACGCCATGCGGTCTGGGCACCTCGTCCGTTCGCGTGCCGCGTGAGCGGAAACAGTATTGTGAGCATCTCTATGTTTAGCTGGTTTGAAAAAAGGCTCGATCCGTTCCCTGCCAAGGAGCCGGTCGAGCCGCCGCGGACACTGATCGCCTTCTGCGTGCATTATACGCGCGGCGCGTGGCCCTACATCGCTCTCGATGCGGTACTGGTGACGGCCATCGCCCTTGCCGAGGTGTGGATGTTCGGCTTCATGGGCCGGATCGTCGACTGGCTGTCCGGACAGAATCGCGAGACGTTCCTGCAGACCGAAGGCTTGAAGCTGGTCGGCATGGCATTCATCGTGGTTTTCGCGCTGCCGGCGACGGTCTGGTTCCATTCGCTGCTCAACCAGCAGACGCTGATGGGTAATTATCCGATGCGTATCCGCTGGCAGGTGCATCGTTACCTGCTCAAGCAGTCGATGAGCTTCTATCAGGACGAGTTTGCCGGGCGCATCGCGACCAAGCTGATGCAGACCGCGCTCGCGGTGCGCGAGTGCGTCATCAAGCTCATCGATGTGCTCAACTATATCGTCGTCTATTTTCTCGGCATGCTGTTCATTGTCGGCTCGGCAGACTGGCGGCTGGCTGCGCCGCTTGCCGTCTGGCTTGCCGGATATGTCCTGCTGTTGCGCTATTTCATCCCGCGGCTGGGCAAGGTCGGCGAGGAGCAGGCCAATGCGCGCTCAACCATGACCGGCCGTGTCGTCGACAGCTACTCCAACATCCAGACGGTCAAGCTGTTCTCGCATGCGCGGCGCGAGGCATCCTTCGCCAAGGACGGTATGGCCGGCTTTCTCGATACAGTCTACCGGTCGATGCGGCTGGTGACACAGCTCTACGGCCTGCTCTACGTCCTGAATTCGCTGCTGTTGTTTTCGGTCACCGCAATCTCGCTATGGCTGTGGCTCGGCCAAGCCGTGACGATCGGCGCCGTCGCCCTGGTCATCGGCCTCGTGCTTCGGCTCTGGGGCATGTCGCAATGGATCATGTGGGAGATGTCCACGCTGTTCGAGAATATCGGCACGGTGCAGGACGGCATCGCCTCGATCTCGCTGCCGCGCCTCGTCGAAGACCGGCCTGGCGCCAAGGATATCGCCGTGACCAAGGGCGAGATCCGTTTTGAGGACATCCGCTTCCACTATGGCAAGCAGAAGGGCGTGATCGAAAGCCTGTCGCTGACGGTGAAGCCGGGCGAGAAGGTCGGCATCGTCGGCCGTTCGGGTGCCGGCAAGTCGACGCTGGTCAATCTTCTGTTGCGCTTCTATGACCTCGAAAGCGGCAAGGTCCTGATCGACGGCCAGGACATTGCGGCGGTGACGCAGGACTCGCTGCGCGCCCAGATCGGCATGGTCACGCAGGACACCTCGCTGCTGCATCGCTCGGTGCGCGAGAATATCCTCTATGGCCGGCCGGACGCCAGTGACCAGATGCTGATCGAGGCGGCGCGGCGCGCCGAGGCGCTGGATTTCATCGCCGGATTGTCGGATTCTAACGGTCGAAAGGGTTTCGACGCGCATGTCGGTGATCGCGGCGTCAAATTGTCCGGCGGCCAGCGGCAACGCATCGCCATAGCCCGTGTTATGCTGAAGGACGCACCAATCCTTATCCTCGACGAAGCGACCTCCGCCCTCGATTCCGAGGCCGAGGCGGCCATCCAGGAGAACCTCTACAGACTGATGCAAGGCAAGACCGTCATCGCCATTGCGCACCGGCTGTCGACGATCGCGGCCATGGACCGGCTCGTCGTCATGGACAAGGGCCGCGTCATCGAGGAAGGTTCGCATGAGGAACTGGTTGCCAGCGGCGGGCTCTACGCCCAGCTCTGGCAGCGCCAGTCGGGCGGCTTCCTGCTCGACGACGGCCCCTCTGTCAACGATGCAGCCGCCAACGATGCACTCGTCAAGGGTGAAGCCGCCGAATGACTGCCATCTACCGCTGGTTCGAGAACTGGGTCTATCCATTCCGGGAGCCTGCGGACCTTCGGCCACCTGCCGGCGTCAGGGGTTTTCTCTGGCATTATGTCGGGCAGGCGAAGATCGCCTTCTTCGCCATGCTGCTGATCGGCGGCATCGCGCCGTTAGTCGAAGCCGGACTGTTCTATTTCGTCGGGCGGCTGGTCGACATCCTCGACGAGCTTCCCGGCGAACGCAGCTGGCACACGTTGTGGACTGCCGCCGGCCCGGAACTTGTCTTCATGATCGCGGTGGTGCTGGTCATCCGCACCATCGTCGTCGGCCTGTCGGCGCTGGTCGACGAGCAGACGATCACGCCGGGTTTCTATAATCTGGTGCGCTGGCAGGCGCATCGCCATGTCTCGCGCCAATCCTACGCCTTCTTCCAGAACGACTTTGCCGGACGTATCGCGACCAAGGTCTGGCAGGCGGGACAGGCGACCGGCGATCTGATGGAAAGCTTCATCGAGGTCGTCTGGTTCATGGTCGTCTATACGGTAACGACGCTGGCGCTGGTCGCCGGGCTCGATCTCCGGCTGGCGGTGCTGGTGGTGATCTGGATTACCGCCTTCGGCTTGCTGGCCAGGCGCTATTTGCCGGCGATCCGCAAGCATGCCGAAGCCACCGCCGAAGCCGGCTCGATGATCACCGGCCGCCTTGTCGATTCCTATTCGAACGTCCAGACGCTGAAACTGTTCTCGGCCGATGGCGACGACCGCTACATCAGGAACGGCTTCGACATCTATCTCGACGCGCTGCGCCCGTTCACCCGCAGGCTGACCGGCGTGCGCATGGCACTGACGATGCTGTCGGGCATTATGATCACGGCGATCGCCTGCTTTGCCGTTTATCTCTGGGTCGAGGGTTCGATCACAGTCGGCGCCGTGGCTTTCACGCTGTCTTTGGTGCTGCGGCTGAACATGCTGCTCGGCCGGCTGATGATGCAGCTCAACGGCATCTTGCGGAACCTCGGCGTGCTGGAAAACTCCAAGGCGCTGATCTCACAGCCGCTCGGCCTGACCGATGCGCCGGACGCGAAAGAGATTGTCGTCGGCGGCGGGCGTATCGACGTCAGCAATGTCGAGTTCCACTACGGCAAGGGGTCCGGCGTGCTCGACGGCATCGACCTCGTCGTGCGGCCGGGCGAAAAGGTCGGCCTGGTCGGCCCGTCCGGCGCCGGCAAGACGACCTTGGTCAATCTGATCCTGCGCCTCTACGACCTCGAGAGCGGCAAGATCACCATTGACGGGCAGGACGTCTCCAGGGTCACGCAGAATTCGCTGCGCGCCAATATCGGCGTCGTCAGCCAGGATACGGCACTTTTCCACCGCTCGCTGCGCGACAACATCAAGCTCGGCATGCCGGAAGCGACCGACGCCGAGGTGGTCGCGGCAGCGAAGAAGGCCGAGGCCCACGAGTTCATCCTCGGCCTGCGCGACAATCGCGATCGTATCGGCTACGAGGCCTATGTCGGCGAGCGCGGCGTCAAGCTCTCCGGCGGCCAGCGCCAGCGCGTGGCGATCGCCCGCGTCTTCCTCAAGGATGCACCGATCCTGGTGCTCGATGAGGCGACCTCGGCGCTCGATTCCGACATCGAGGCGGCGATCCAGGAAAATCTGGCAAGGCTGATGGAAGGCAAGACGGTCATCGCCATCGCGCATCGGCTGTCGACCATTGCGGCACTCGACCGGCTGGTGGTGCTCGACGAGGGCCGCATCGTCGAGCAAGGCACGCATGACGAGCTGGTCGGGCTCGACGGGCTCTATGCCAGGCTGTGGAAGCGGCAGTCCGGCGGCTTCCTGTTCAACGAGGAGAGCGCGCTGGCCGAGACCCGGCCGGCGGAGTAGTTTTCTATAAAGCGGAGTGAAATCATGGCGGTGAGAATGCCATCGAATTTCGGACGGTCCGGCGCGCAGGAGAGCGCGTTGGACCTGCTTGGCCATGAAATCCTCGGTGAAAAGGCGGCAGCGCTCGGCCGCGCCGGCCGGCGCGTCGAGGAAACATTGACGAGGCTGCGCGAGAATTGCGACAGTGTCGACCGTGCCCGGCTGCTCAGGGATGCAGCCGAAGCGGTGCACGGGTATTTCATCCAGCGCGAACTCTGCGGCCTGCGCAAGCACGACGCGGTGATCCGGGAATACAACATTCCCAAGGCCGTGCTGGCCAGGCTCGGCGCTAGCGCATGATCCGAACCGGAACTGGTTTGGGAAGCGTTATTCCAGCCACTCGGTGATGAAGCTGCCGTTCTCGTGTATGTCGGTGGTTTCCAGCGGGCCTGGCCCGAGATTGGTGAATTTCTGCGGCGTGTCCGGCGGTACGACCAGGATCTGGCCGGCGGTGGCCTCGATCTGCCGGTCGCCGACGGTGAACAGGCCGGTGCCGGTCCGGATGATAAAAATCTCGCAATAGGGATGGCTGTGCAGCCTGGGGCCGCCGCCGATCTCGGGCAGGTAGTTGAAGATCAGGCAGCTGCGGGAGCCGTAAGCTCCGCCTTGCAGCTCGCCCTGCCAGCGGTCGGGCGCTTCGGCCCATTTGTCGCGGTCTATGACATGCGCCATAGGCCGAGGATAAACCGGGCCAGCGCCAGCTGTCGAGGCGAACGCAGCCATTTGGTTTTGCTGCTGTTTTCCAATCGTTCCGCCGTGCGAATTACGCCCCCGCGACAATCTGCCCTTGTGCCTTCACCCGTCTGGACAAAAACAGGCTTCACGCATAAACCCAAGTCCCAAATGCCGGAGGAATTCGCTAGCCTGTTCGCCATGCGCAGTCGGGCCGGCGCGATTGAGCGGGGAACAAGGCTCGGCCGCCGGCACGGAAAAGGCGAAAGGATCAGGCACCCGTGAGCGCAACCGACACCCAGGATCCCAACCGTCGTGATTTTCTCTACGTCGCCACTGGCATGGCGGCGGTGGTCGGCGCGGGCGCTGTCGCCTGGCCGTTCATCGATCAGATGCGTCCGGATGCCTCGACGCTGGCCCTTGCCTCGGTTGAGGTCGACGTATCTTCGCTGACGCCAGGAATGTCGCTCGTTGTGAAGTGGCGGGGCAAGCCGGTGGTCGTGCGCAACCGCACCGAGCAAGAGATGAAGGACGGCGAGGCGGTCAATCTCGCCGAGCTCAAGGATCCAATCGCCCGCAACGCCAATTTGCCGGCCGACGCCCCGGCAACCGACGCCAACCGCACCACGCCGGGCAAGGAAGCCTGGATGGTGATGGTCCAGGTCTGCACCCATCTCGGCTGCATCCCGCTAGGCCAGGAAGGCGATTTCGGCGGCTGGTTCTGCCCGTGCCACGGTTCCGTATACGATACCGCCGGCCGCATCCGGAAGGGGCCGGCGCCCGAGAACATGGCGGTGCCGGTGTTCCAGTTCATTTCCGACACCAAGATCCGTATCGGCTGAGGCAAGGGATATTTTCCATGAGCGAGGGACACTCGACCTATACGCCCAAGACCGGCATCGGACGCTGGTTCGATTCGCGCATGCCGCTGCCGCGGCTGGTCTATGACAGCTTCATCGCCTATCCGGTGCCGCGCAATCTGAATTACGCCTGGACCTTCGGCGGCATCCTCGCGCTCATGCTGGCGGCGCAGATCCTGACCGGCATCGTGCTGGCCATGCACTACGCGGCCGACAGCACTCTCGCCTTCGATTCAGTCGAGAAGATCATGCGCGACGTCAATTCCGGCTGGCTGCTGCGCTACCTGCATTCGAACGGCGCGTCGTTCTTCTTCATCGCCGTCTACATCCATATCTTCCGCGGGCTCTACTACGGCTCCTACAAGGCGCCGCGCGAGCTGCTGTGGATCCTCGGCTGCATCATCTACCTCTTGATGATGGCGACCGGGTTCATGGGCTATGTGCTGCCCTGGGGCCAGATGAGCTTCTGGGGCGCCACCGTCATCACCGGCTTCTTCACCGCCATCCCGCTGGTCGGCGACTGGATCCAGCAGCTTTTGCTCGGCGGCTTCGCGGTCGACAATCCGACGCTGAACCGTTTCTTTGCGCTGCATTATCTATTGCCGTTCATGATCGCCGGCGTCGTCGTGCTGCACATCTGGGCGCTTCACGTCGTCGGCCAGAACAATCCGACCGGCATCGAGGTCAAATCGAAGACCGACACGCTCGCCTTCACGCCTTACGCGACCATCAAGGATGGGTTCGGCATGATCGTGTTCCTGTTCGTCTTCGCCTATTTCGTTTTTTATCTGCCGAACTATCTCGGCCATCCGGACAATTACACCGTTGCCAACCCCCTGAAGACGCCGGCCCACATTGTGCCGGAATGGTACTTCCTGCCGTTCTACGCGATCCTGCGCGCGATCACCTTCAATATCGGGCCCATCAACTCCAAGCTCGGCGGCGTGCTCTGCATGTTCGGCGCGATTGTTATGCTGTTCCTGGTGCCGTGGCTCGACACCTCGAAGGTGCGCTCGGCAGTCTACCGGCCCTGGTACAAGCTGTTCTTCTGGCTGTTCGTGGCCGACGCCATCCTGCTCGGCTGGCTGGGCTCGCAGCCGGCCGAGGGCAGCTATGTGTTCATGGCGCAGATGGCGACGCTGTTCTACTTCGCCTTCTTCCTGGTAGCGCTGCCGGTACTTGGGCTGATCGAGACGCCGCGGCGGCTGCCGAATTCGATCACCGAGGCGGTGCTCGGGAAGAACAAGGGTGGCGGTGGACATCCCGCCGGCGCCACGGCCGCGCCGGAAACCAAAGGCTGAGCATGATCCCGAAAAGTGGAAACCGGTTTTCGGACAAGATCATGCTCGAGACGATGACAGCGCGTCAGAGAATCTCAAGGGGATTTGCATGAAGAAGATTCTCACCTCGCTGGCGCTGCTTGGCCTTGTGGCCGCGGGCATTGGGGCCACAGGCACTGGAGCACGCGCCCAGGAAGAGGCGCACAACGAGGCGGCGCCGACGCATTTCCCGATACACGAACCAAAGGAAATGGACTGGAGCTTCGCCGGGCCGTTCGGCACCTACGACAAGGCCCAGCTGCAGCGCGGGCTGAAGGTCTACAAGGAAGTCTGCTCGGCCTGTCATTCGATGAATTTGGTGGCGTTCCGCACGCTGGAAGGCCTTGGCTATTCGGATGCGCAGATCAAGACGCTGGCGGCCGAATACACGATCCACGACGGCCCGAACGATGCCGGCGACATGTTCGATCGCCCCGGCAAGCCGTCCGACCATTTCCCGGCGCCGTTCCCCAATGCGGAAGCGGCGGCGGCGGCCAATGGCGGCGCAGCACCGCCCGACATGTCGCTGCTGGCCAAGGCGCGCGGCGTTGAACGGGGCTTCCCGCGCTTCGTCTTCGACATCTTCACGCAATATGCCCAGGGCGGTCCCGACTACATCCACTCGCTGCTGACCGGCTACGACCAGCAGCCGCCGGCGGGCATGGTCATACCGGAAGGCACGCACTACAATCCGTACTTCCTGTCCGGCGTGTCGCTGAAGATGCCGAAGCCGCTCTCCGACGGCCAGGTTACCTATGATGACGGCGCGCCGCAGACGGTCGACCAGTATTCGCGCGACGTGTCGGCCTTCCTGATGTGGGCGGCCGAGCCGCACCTCGAGGACCGCAAGAAGACCGGCTTTCGCGTGCTGGTCTTTCTGCTGCTGTTCGGTGCGCTGGTCTACCTGACAAAACGCAAGGTGTGGGCCGGCGTGGCGCACTGAGCCCTGCGATATACGAGAATGCGAGGGCGTCGAAAGGCGCCCTTTTCATTGCAGGCATGTCGATTCATCGCAGCCGACGCTGAGCAGGTCCCATTGCCGGACAATTTTCCGTCAGGCGCCACATGGCGGTAGCCGGACTTGGCGGCACCGGGTTACGATTGGCCCATTCCTTTCACGTCTTCACCCGAATCTGAATAGCCCGGAGAGCCGCTTGATGAAATCCTCGCTCGAAGAGACGCTGCTTGCCGCGATCCGCACCATTCCGGATTATCCCAAGCCGGGCATCCTGTTTCGCGACATCACCACGCTGCTCGGCAATGCGCGGGCCTTCCGCCGCGCCATCGACGAGCTGGTGCATCCCTATGCCGGCCTCAAGATCGACAAGATCGCCGGCATCGAGGCGCGCGGCTTCATCCTCGGCGGCGCCATCGCCCACCAGCTCTCGGCCGGCTTCGTGCCGATCCGCAAGAAGGGCAAGTTGCCTTACGAGACGGTGCGCGTCGCCTACAGCCTGGAATACGGGCTGGACGAGATGGAGATGCACAAGGACGGTGTTTCTCCAGGCGAGAAGGTAATCCTCGTCGACGATTTGATCGCCACCGGCGGCACGGCCGAGGCGGCCGTCAAGCTATTGCGGCAGATCGGCGCCGATATCCTCGCCGCCTGCTTCGTCATCGACCTGCCGGACCTTGGCGGCCGAGAGAGGTTAGAGGCGCTCGGCGTACCGGTGAGGACGCTGATCGGGTTTGAGGGGCATTGAGCGTTTCTTCCTTCTCCCCTGTGGGAGAGGGAAAGAACTCCGCTCACTCCACCTTCACCAGCACGGCACTTTCGAATTCGATGACCTTGTCGCCGGTCGAATCGAAGGCCTCTGAGCGGAGCGTCAGCAGCCGCCAGCCCGGTCGCGAGGCGATGGGGCGATGGGCCAGCGCGGTGCGGGTGAAAGTCACGGTTTCCCCGGCATAGACAGGTTTGGGCCATTTGAGATTCTTGAAGCCGGGCGAGGGGCCGAATTCCGGCACCGGCCCAGGACCGGGCCAGCGGGCGACCTCTGCCTCTATGCCAGCCTCGAGGTTCAATTTCATCCAGGTGGCGGCGGTGTGCCAGCCCGAGGCGCAGAGCCCGCCGAATATGCTGTTCCTCGCCGCCTCTTCGTCGATATGGAATATCTGCGGGTCGTATTTGCGGGCGAACGCCTTGATCGCCTCCGGTTCGAATCGATGTGAACCGAGCGTGACGGTGATACCGATGCAGAAGAATTCGTCGAGGCTCACGCACGGCCCTCGCGGGTGAGGAACATGACGGTGTTTTCGAGCTCGAAAACACCGTCGCCGCGCTGGTTGAACAACTCGCTGCGCATGGTCACCAAGCCAAGGCGGGGTTTCGATCTGGACAGTCGCTTGGCAAGGACGGTGGTGCTGCCGGTCAACAGGTCGCCGGCCAGGACTGGCCGTTTCCATTTGACCTGGTCGACGCCCGGCGCGCCCTGGGAGGTCGAGTCGAGCAGGAAGGCATCGCACAGCATGCGCATGAACATGGCGCAGGTGTGCCAACCCGAAGCCGCCAGCCCGCCGAGAATGCTGGCCTGGCCCGCGGCCTCGTCGAGATGCATCGGCTGGGCATCGAATTCACCGGCGAATTCTATGATTTCGGCGGCACTTACCAGCTTGGTGCCGAGGTCGAGCGAAGCGCCCTCGACAAAATCCTCATAAGCCCAGGTCTTTGCGGTCATGGTCTGGAAATCCTGTTCAGGATTGTACGATCGCTACGGGTCCGGGTCCCGGATGCAGGCAGCGTGGCATTTGGTCAAGCAATTTCTATTGCGCCAGCCCGCTGCGCCCAAGCCGCAGCGCGGTATTGACGACCCTATAGCCAGCCGCGGCGGCGGAAATACCAGAAGGGCAGGATTGCCGAAAGCACCATCATGCCGATGGCGAAGGGATAGCCAAAGTGCCATTTGAGCTCAGGGATGATGTCGAAATTCATGCCGTAGATCGAAGCGACAAGCGTCGGCGGCAGGAAGATGACAGCGGCGACGGAGAAGATCTTGATGATGGCGTTCTGCTCGATCGAGATCATGCCGAGCGTCGCGTCGAGCAGGAAGCTGATCTTCTGCGACAGGAACGTGGCGTGGTCGGCGAGCGACAGCACGTCGCGCGACAAGGTCTTGATGCGAGCGCGGGTGTCCTTGCTCATCCTGCTTTGCGTGGAGGCATGGGCGAGAAAGCCGGCAAGGCGCTGCAGCGAGATCAGGCTGTCGCGGATCGAGGAGGCGAGGTCCTCCTTGCGGCCAATGCCTTTCAACAGCTCCTGGAAGTCGCGGTTGCGCTTGGAAACCTTGGTCGAGCGTGCCTCGAAGATGTCGCGCGAGATCGCCTCGACGTCGCGGCCGGCGCGCTCCAGAATGTCGGCGAGGCGGTCGACGATCGCCTCCAGCAGTCCGATCAGGATGGTGTCACCGCTGGTGCAACCGGTCGCCACCTTTTCGGCGCGCAGCGGAAAGGTCTTGAACGCCTTCGGTTCGTGGTACCGCACGGTTATCAGCCTGCTGCCGGCGAGCACGAAGGTAACCGGCGACATCAACGGATCGTTCACCTCGGTCTGCGCCGGCAGAATGGCGGTCATGAAGTAGGCGCCGTCCTCGACGTAGAGACGGCTCGAGATCTCGATCTCTTCCATCTCTTCGCGGGTCGGAACGGCGACGCCGAGCCAGGTCTCGATTGTCGTCTCTTCTTCCTTTGTCGGGTTGAAGAGGTCGACCCAGACGACAGTGTCGCTGTTTTGCAGGAGATCGTCGACCAGGCGCAGGCGATCATTGTCGACGACGAAGGCCTTGATCATCGCCGGGTCTCCCTTGCTGTTGCCAAAGAGCGTTCGTTTGGAGGGGGCGCGTCAGTCACATCGCACGGACGCGGGCAGGCGAGGCGCGAGGCCGGTGCAGAGGCCCCTTAGACCCCGCACGATGGCCCGTCAAGCAGCGCAAGAGGCACTGCGACCCTGCTTTGAAGTTTGTCATCGAGCGACGGCAATGGTGACCATTGGGCTTCCTCGCCGGTTCAGGTGTTGAACTTGAACAGCATGATGTCGCCGTCCTGGACGATATACTCCTTGCCTTCGTCGCGCGCCTTGCCGGCCTCCTTGGCCGCGACTTCGCCGCCCAGCCTGACGAAGTCGTCATAGGCGATGGTCTGGGCGCGGATGAAGCCGCGCTCGAAATCGGTGTGGATGACGCCTGCCGCCTGCGGCGCCTTGGCGCCCTTGTGCACGGTCCAGGCGCGTGTCTCCTTGGGGCCAACGGTAAAGTAGGTGATGAGCTGGAGCAGCTCGTAGCCGGCGCGGATGACCTTGTTCAGGCCGGGTTCGTCCAAACCGAGCGTTGCCAGGAATTCCATTTCCTCTTCGTCCGAGAGCTGGGCGACCTCGGCCTCGATCGCCGCGGAAATCACAACGGTGCGGGCACCTTGCGCGGCGGCCATCTTCTCGACCGCCCTGGTATGCGCGTTGCCGGTGGCGGCATCGGCTTCCGCGACGTTGCAGACGTAAAGCACCGGGTGTGAGGTCAAGAGATTCAGCCCCTGCAGGATGCGCAGATCCTCAGCCGAGATGCCGTTGAGCAGGATGCGGGCGGGCTTGCCGGCCTGCAGCAGTTCAAGCGCCGCTTCCATCATCGGAAGTACGGTCGCTGCTTCCTTGTCCTTGCCGGCGGCACGCTTGCGGATCTGCACGATGCGGCGCTCAATGCTGTCGAGGTCGGCAAGCATCAATTCGGTTTCGACGGTCTCGGCATCAGCGACAGGATCGATGCGGCCCTCGACATGGGTAATGTCGTCATCCTCGAAGCAGCGCAGCACATGGACGATGGCGTCGACCTCACGGATGTTGGCGAGGAATTGGTTGCCAAGCCCTTCGCCTTTGGAGGCGCCACGCACTAGGCCGGCAATGTCGACGAACGAGATGCGGGTCGGGATGATCTCCTTCGACTTGCCGATCGCGGCGATCTTCTGCAGGCGCGGGTCGGGCACCGCCACCTCTCCGGTATTCGGTTCGATGGTGCAGAACGGATAATTGGCGGCCTGCGCCGCCGCCGTCCTGGTCAACGCATTGAAGAGCGTCGACTTGCCGACATTGGGCAAGCCAACGATGCCGCATTTGAAACCCATTTTTGTCTGGTCCTATCGGGAAATCGAAATTTGATCAGGGCTATGGGCGAAAGCGCCGATGATCGTCAAGGCGCAATTCAATTCAGACGCTGCGCGATGTCATCGGTGCCTATCGCCAACGAACGAACGCCGGACCTGCTCAGTATTTGCAGAAGATGCCAGAACGCGTCGACCTCAGCGGTTCCGAAATCGATGGTCAGTTGCCCGTCGAGCAATTGCGCACTGTGAATGACGTTTCCGACGGTCTCCGATGTTTCACGCTCGCCATCGATATCGAACCAGCCGCGAAACCATTCGTCGAAGAGATCGCCGTCGAGCTCATTTATAGGGAATTTAAAATGAACCTCATCCCACCTGAAAGGTGAGATGAGGACATCCATTCCACCCATCCCGGCGTGAATATCCGGAGAGAATTTCACATAGGAATCGCTGTTGATGAATTGCGGATTTGGCTGTCCGTCATTACTGACGAAATCAACCGCGATGAAATTTCGATAGAAGGAATCGACGTTCGAAAACTTGATTTCGGTCGCATGCGATCCTTGGCTGTTGCGAGCAAGTTCGCCGGCAGCGGCGACGAAATAATCAACATACTTCTGTCTGATGAGACGGACCAATTCCTGAATGTCATCCAGATCCATGGCTCAGTCCTTGCCGCCAAAAAGCTTCTTCAGCATGGCCGCCATCGGGCCGGTTTCGGGCAGCTTGGCCGCCGGCTGCTGCGGCCGCGCCTGGCGGACGTGGCTTTGCGCCTTTGGCGCCTTGGGCGGCGGGCGATCGTCGTCGTCCGTCGGCGTGAGCTTGTCGCGCAGCGCCAGCGTCACGCGGTTCATGAACGAATTGTCGTCGCCCTTGGCAAGCAATCCGGCACCATCGGCGATTGCGTCGAGCAGCACGTCCAGCCATTCGCGGTCGCCCTTGGCGAAATCGCCAAGCACATGGCCGTGCACCATTTCCTTGACGCCGGGATGGCCGACGCCGATGCGCACACGGCGAAAATCCTTGCCGACGTGCTGGTCGAGCGAGCGGATGCCGTTGTGGCCGCCGGAACCGCCACCGACCTTGACCCGCACCTTGCCGGCGGCAAGGTCGATCTCGTCATAAAAGGCAGTCAGCGCCGAAGGGCCGAGCTTGTAGAAGCGCAAGGCTTCGCCGACCGACTGGCCGGACAGGTTCATGAAGGTCTGCGGCTTGATCAGGATCACCTTTTCGCCGGCAAGCGTGCCTTCGGCGATCAGACCCTGGAATTTCTTCGACCAGGGCGAAAAGGAATGGCGGCGGGCGATCGCGTCCGCCGCCATGAAGCCGACATTGTGCCGGTTGTTGGCGTATTTCGCGCCCGGATTGCCGAGGCCTGCAAAGACAAGCATCGTCGCCTCCGGGCGGGAAGGGGTTACTTCTCTTCGGCGGCAGGGGCCGCTTCGGGCTCAGCCGCTTCAGTCGTCTCTTCCGCGGCCTCCGGCTTCATCGCCGAGGAGCCGGCAATGGTCGCGATGGTGAAGTCGCGGTCGGAGATCACCGGCTTGACGCCGGCCGGCAAGGTGATGGCCGAAATGTGGATCGAATCGCCGATATCGGTACCGGTGAGATCGATGGTGATGAAATCCGGGATCGCATTGGCCGGGCAGTGGAACTCGACCTCGTGGCGCACGATGTTGAGCACGCCGCCGCGCTTGATACCGGGCGACTTGTCTTCATTGATGAAGTGCACGGGCACGTCGACATTGACTTCGGTATCCTTGCCGATGCGCAGGAAATCGACATGGACAGGGAAATCCTTGACCGGGTCGAGCTGGAAATCCTTGGGCAGAACCTGGATCTTGTTGCCGTCGACATCGATCGTGGCGACCGTGGTCAGAAACCCGCCGCCATGGATCTTGTAGTAGATGTCCTTATAGGTCAGCGCAATCGCCAGGGGAGGCTGCTTGTCGCCGTAAATCACTGCAGGCACTTTACCGTTGCGGCGAACTGCACGGGCGGACCCCTTACCGACCTGTTCGCGCGCTTCGGCCTTGAGCTCGTAAGTATCGTGGCTCATGGCATTTCCTTTCGCGTTGTTCTGGAGCGCTCACGGTCAGCGTGGCTGGGCCGTAAACGTCGAAAGCCGCCGGGCCTGCATATCCGAAAGCCGGCAGCCGCATAAGCAAGCGGACCTTTGTTCGGGATCACAAGGGAAGGCAGCCTTCCGCCGCGTTGCCTCCAAGGGTGTCTACGCGGGTGGCGGCTCTATAGCCGAAGGCGGGAAAGGGTGCAAGTCATGGCAGGCGACAGGTCTACAAGGGTTTCCCCCATAGCATGGCGACCACCCATGCCGATGTTATAAACACCGACATGCTGGCCTTCTTCAGGGCGTAAGGCCTTTCAGAACGTAACAAAAAACCCGCCATCTGCGGGTGATCTCGTGTCAGGTCGTGCCGATGTCAGGCGATGCTCAAGCCGCCATCGATCAGCATTTCCGCACCGACCATGAACGGGCATTCGTCCGAAGCAAGAAAAACCACCGCGTTGGCAATTTCCTCGGCGGTTCCGAAACGACGGGCAGGCACCAGGCCGACCACAGCTTTCGCACGCGCCTTCGCCGCTTCGGGGTCCAGCCCAAGTTTGTCGTTGAGCGGAGTGTCGATCGGACCCGGGCTGATCACATTGGCGCGAATACCGCGTTCTATCAGTTCGCCCGAGAGCGTCCGGGCGAGCGAAATCATGCCGGCCTTGGCCAGCGCATAGACGTGCGTTCCAGCCATTCCCATATGCGCGTTGACCGAGCCGCTGAGGATGATCGACGACGGGTTCGAAAACAGCGGAACGAGCGCCTTGACCAGGAAGTACGGCCCCTTGAGGTCGACGTCGATGCTCCTGTCAAACGCGGCCTCGGTCCAGTCGCCAAGCGGGCGCAGGTCGGCGATACCGGCATTGAGGAAGAGAGCGTCGAGCTTGCCGAAGGTTTCCTCGATCCGCCGCGCTATGTCGTTCTGGGCAGCAGCATCTCCGGCGTCGGCGGCAATGACAAGCACATCACTGCCGAGGATGGTGCGCGCCTCCTCGAGACGGCTCGCATTTGTTCCGGTGATAGCGACGCGCGCACCTTCCTCGATGAAACGTCGCGCCGTCACCAGGCCGATGCCGCTGGTGCCGCCGGTAATCAATGCGGCCTTGCCTTTTAGTCTGGACATAAGCGAATTGCCTTTCCTGGCGCGGAGCGCTGCGCAGCATCAGGGTTGAGCCCGGTATGTTCAACTTGAAGGCGTTGCTGACCAAAATTTTGCCTTCAGGGGTGACCCTCTCTAACAGGCTTTTCACCCGGCGTATGATGAAAGAATCATCGAGGGCGCGGCAACTGTCGCGCACTCGTATCAATTCCGAAAGATGAACTGATTTTTAGCTGGCCGCCGCCTCCATCTTCCTCGCTTCCTTCATGTTAGGCAGGAGGACCGTCAGTAGCCCGAGCAGCGGCAAATACGAGCAGACCTGGAAGACGAAATCGATGCCTTTCATGTCGGCGACGACGCCAAGCACGGCGGCGGCGATGCCGCCCATGCCGAAGGCGAAGCCGAAGAAGATGCCGGCGATCATGCCGACGCGGCCGGGCACCAGTTCCTGGGCGAAGACGACGATGTTCGAGAAGGCCGAGGACAGGATCAGGCCGATCAGCACGGTGAGAACCATCGTCCACTCGAAATTGGCATAGGGCAGGGCCAGCGTGAAGGGCAGCACGCCGACGATCGAGAACCAGATCATCGCCTTCTGTCCGTAGCGGTCGCCGAACGGGCCGCCGAGCAGGATGCCCAGGGCCGAGGCGCCGAGGAACAGGAACAGCATGACCTGCGACATCTGCACCGAAACGCCGAATTTATGGATGGCATAGAAGGTGTAGTAGCTGGACAGGCTGGCGATGTAGGCGTTCTTGGTCAATACCAGCAAGGTCAGCACCGCCAGCGCGCCCAGGACCTTGCGGCGCGGGAAGGGCGAGACGAAACCTGCCGCCTTGCGGGTGCCCTGTGCGGCATGCAGGCGGCTGTACCAGCCGCCGACCTGCCAAAGCACGATGATGCCGATCAGCGAGCCCCCGGCGAACCAGGCAATGCTAGTCTGGCCGAAGGGCACGACGATGAAGGCTGCCAGCAGCGGCCCCATCGCCTGGCCGAAATTGCCGCCGACTTGGAACAGCGACTGCGCAAGACCGAACCGGCCACCGGAGGCGAAGCGGGCGATGCGCGAGGATTCCGGGTGGAAGATCGCCGAGCCGATGCCGATCAGCGAGGCGCCGATGAGGAGCAGCGAGTAATGTCCGGCATAGGCCAGCACGACCAGCCCGATCAGCGAAGAAGCCATGCCGTAGGGCAGCGAATAAGGCATCGGCCGCTTGTCGGTAATCATGCCGATCACCGGCTGCAGCAAGGATGCCGTCACCTGGAAGGTGAAAGTCAAAAGGCCGATCTGCCAGAAATCGAGACCGTAATTGTCCTTCAGCAGCGGATAGATCGCCGACAGCAGCGACTGCATGATGTCGTTGATGCAATGGCAGAAGCTCACCGCCAGGATGACGGTGAAGGCCGTCGCCTGAGCTGAAATGTGGCTGGCCGCTGCCGGCTTGGCGTCGGCGGTTGCTGTGGTATCGGTCAAGGCAGGCTCCGTGGTCTTTTTGGCGGGCGCTCCCGCAGGCGGTCTTATAGGCCGCAGCCTTATACGTTGCTTGTCACGCGACTTCTTTCGTGGTTTGGTCCAATAGTTTCGCAAGTGGGCCATAGCTGATGCCGCATGGCAGGGAAATGTTCAGAGCGGGCGACACCGATCTCGGGCTGTTGCATGAGCGTCGCTGGCAATGGCTGGAGCAGGCCGTAGGGCCGGCAGTGGCGCTGCCGACCGAATATCCGGACGGCTACCATGTGCCACGGCACCATCATAGCCGCAGCCAGTTGCTGCACGCGCTGGTCGGTGTCGTGCTGGTGACGACGCGGCATGGGCGCTGGATGGTGCCTCCGGACCACGCGATGTGGATCCCCGCCGGCACCGAACATTCCGTCGAGATGCTGGGCGACGTCAGCATGCGGTCCGTCTATGTGATGCCGGAGGCCATTCCCGGCCTGCCGGACGGGTTGCGTGTCGTCGGCATCACCGACCTGATGCACAGCCTGATCGTGGAATCGGAAAACCTGCCGCAAGGCGCCGAGCTGGAGGGGCGGGGCGGACTGATCATGAAGCTCCTGCTGCACGAAATCCCGAACCTGCCGGAACGGCCGCTCGGCCTTCCGTTCCCGTCCGATGCAAGGCTGGCGACGCTATGCCGGCGCTTCGTCTCGGCACCGTCACCGCATGCGACGATCGACGAGTGGGCCGCTATCGTTGGCATGAGCCGCCGCTCTTTCACCCGCGCGTTCCACCGCCAGACCGGATTGTCGCTGTCGACCTGGCGTCAGCAGGCCTGTCTGTTCGCGGCGCTGCCACGGCTGGCCGACGGCGAGCCGATCACGAGGGTGGCGCTCGATCTCGGCTATGACAGCGTGCCGGCGTTCATCACCATGTTCAAGCGCATGCTGGGAGCCTCGCCACGCGGTTACATGCGGGGCGCCCGTGATGCTGGCGAAGGTGTGCGGCGAATAAGCGGTCCGGCTCGGCCTGAGTCGCAGCCCTGAAGGGCGTCGCGTTCGACCGGCCTCATGCGACGCGCTTTGGGTTCTTGCTTTTATGCATGTCGTTATCGCAAAACCGCTGCACTTTGCGCGACACGCATTAATCGAACAGGCTCGACACCGATTCCTCGGTCGCCGTGCGCGAGATCGCCTCGCCCATCAATTCGGCGATGGAGATGACGCGGATATTGGCGGCGTCCAGCACTGCCTGGGTCGGCTGGATGGAATCGGTGATGACCAGTTCCTGCAGTTTCGAGGCGCCGATGCGGGCGATGGCGCCGCCGGACAAAACGCCATGGGTAGTATAGGCAGTGACACTGGTGGCGCCGTCGGCAAGCAGCGCATCGGCCGCATTGCACAGCGTGCCGCCCGAATCGATGATGTCGTCGATCAACAGGCAATCCTTGCCGCGCACGTCACCGATGACGTTCATGACTTCCGATTCGCCGGGGCGCTCGCGGCGCTTGTCGACGATGGCAAGCTGGGCGTCGATGCGCTTGGCGAGCGCGCGGGCGCGGACCACGCCGCCGACATCCGGCGACACCACCATGACGTTGGCAAGCTGCTTGTATTTCGCCTTTACGTCGCGGGCCATGACCGGCACGGAAAACAGATTGTCGGTCGGGATGTCGAAGAAGCCTTGAATCTGGCCGGCATGGAGATCCAGGGTCAGCACCCGGTTGACGCCCGCCCTCGTGATCATGTTGGCGACCAGCTTGGCCGAGATCGGTGTGCGGCCCGAGGCACGGCGATCCTGCCTGGCATAGCCGAAATAAGGAATAACCGCAGTGATGCGCTTGGCCGAAGAGCGCATGAAGGCATCGATCATGATGAGCAGTTCCATCAGATGATCGTTGGTCGGGAACGAGGTGGACTGCAGGATGAAGACGTCCTCGCCGCGCACATTCTCCTGGATCTCGACGAAGATTTCCTGGTCGGCGAAGCGCCTGACGCTGGCCTTGCCCAGCGGAATGTTGAGGTAGCGGGCGACTGATTCGGCCAGCACCCTGTTGGAATTGCCCGCGAAGAGCTTCATGCACCGTTCCTGGCGAAGGATTGAGAGACTCCGATAGCACTCCAGCCTCTTAGTCGGGCTTTTAGCGGCCCGCGCCGGTATTGCAAGCGTCGTGAACGGGAATCCGCCGGCTAATCTCAATAAACGCTTACGGCTTGACGATGCGGCGATAGGTCCACTTCGATGCCGACGGAATCGGGATAGCTCTATCTTTCAGTCTGAGTATGATCTTTTCCGAAAACCGGATTTCACTTTCGGAATTATGCTCCAGGTCAGCCGGCGCCGCCGCCAAGCCAGGTGGCGAACTGGTCGATTGTCTGGTCGGCAATTGCCTGCATGGTCGCCGGGGCGACCGCCGTCCAGCCTTCGCCGCCGCCAACAGACGGCGCCTTCTGCTGGCCGTTGATGCGATGCAGCCGGTTGCCGGCCGGGTCATAGATGTCCCAGACATAGATGACGGTAGTGTCCTTGCCTTCCGTCATGGTCGAGAAATAGCCCTTGAGCACATGTGTTGGGGTCTGGTCGGTGCTGCCGGCCAAGGTGATGCCGCGCTGCCTGGCGCGTGTCTGAAGCTCGGCGGTCAGCGGTGTCGCGGCTTCTACCGAGGCGCCGACGATCGGCGCCACCTGCAGCCGGGTCCGCGCAATGGCAGCCGCGCTTTGGGCGGGCGGCACGGCTGCTGCAGCGGAAGGCTGCGCTGTATCTGCAGTTTGCGCAGTGCCGGCAGGCTGAGCCGGAGTTGCGGGGGGCGTCGCGGCACCTCCGGCTCCGGAGAGCGATTGCGTCGATTGCGGGGCAATGGCCGAGGGTTCGAGAACGTCCTTCGCATTGGTGCAGGCCGCCAGTGCCAGCGCCACGAGCAATGACACGGTCGTCACATGCGATCGTCTCATTAGCCTGAAAACTCCTTGGCGACGAACGCCCCTCACACTCTTTCCATTATGGATTCACTGCACGATCAAGTCGAGATCATGGCGGGACAGCGGCTTCGGCTGGGATTCGGTGGTCAGATAGGTGCGGCCAAGCGTCATCGCGGTTTCGGTTTCGGAGTCCATGATGATCATATGGGCGAACAGCGTCATGTTCGGCGCAATCGGTTCGGGATTACCCTGATAGAACATCGGCATATCCATCCAGGAAGGGGTGAAGCGGGCGCCGAGCGAATATCCGCAGGCATTGAGCCGGTGCTTGGTCAAATTGTGGGCTTCGAGGGTGCGGGCATGGGCGTCGAACACGTCGCCGAACGTATTACCGGGCGTCATCGCCTTCTCGACTGCAAGTAGCGCGGCGCGGGCGGCATCGAACAATTCCTGGTGGCGTTTCGATACCTTGCCGGTCAACACCGTGCGCATCATTGCCGCATGGTAGTGGTGGAAGACACCGGCCCATTCGAGCGTCAGCTGGTCGTTCTTGGTGAGCTTGCGGCGACCGGCCTTGTAGCGGCAAAGCAGGGCGTCGACTCCGGAGCCGATGATGAACTCGTTGGCCGGATAATCGCCGCCGCCGGCAAAGATCGCACCTTGCATGGCGGCGAGGATCAGCGCCTCATCGCCGCCCTGCTTGATCAGCGGCAGTGCTGCGTCCAGCGCGTCGTCGGCCAGATTTGCGGCTTTTTCCGCCTTGGCGATTTCTGCCGGGCTCTTGAACAGCCGTAGCCGGCTGACAATGCCGGAGGCATCCGCGATCTGCCCGAAGGTCTGCAACTGCTCGTCGAGGCGCCGGCCATTATAGGCGGTCAGGCCGTGGGTGTCGTATTCGACGCCGATCCGGGCGCCGAGCAGGTCAAGCTCATTGAGCAGATTGCGCAGATCTACCGCCGGATTGGCGCCGTTGCGGTCCGTCCACAAAACGATGTTGTCGATGATCGAGGTGTGGCGCGCCTGGCGCAAGTCGGCCGAACGCGTCAGCAGCACCATCGAGCCGTCGGCCTTGACCACCAGGCACTGGAAAAAGCAGAAGCCGAAGGTGTCGTAGCCGGTTAGCCAATACATGCTTTCCTGGGCAAACAGCAGGACGGCGTCGAGCTTCTTTTCGGCGATCTCGATCATCAGTCGATCGCGCCGCGCGTCGAATTCCGAGCGTTCGAAATGCAGCGCCATCAGTCAGCCTCCAAAACGATTGCCGAAACCTGTCGCCCGTAGTCGGGCTCGTTGCGATGCGTGCTGCGCCGATAGGAGTAGAAAAGCTCTTCCTCGGCATAGGTGCAGCGGCCAAGTCCTTCGGCGTTGACGCCAGCCTTGGTCAGCCGGTCGACCGTGTAGCGGTTGAGATCGAACATCGCATGTCCGGCATTTGCGGAGGGCGCGAAATAGCGAGCATTGCCGGCATCGGCGTCGACGAAACGGGCGACGAATTCCGGTCCGACTTCGTAATTCCGTCGGCCGATCGAAGGACCGAGCACTGCGACGATGCGGTCGCGCCTGGCGCCGAGGCTTTCCATTGCCGCGATGGTGTTTTCCAGCACTCCGGTGAAAGCGCCTTTCCAGCCGGCATGGGCGGCGCCGATAATACGCGCCTCGGCGTCGGCGAAGAGGACCGGTCCGCAGTCGGCGGTCGAGGCACCGACGGCAATGCCCGGCCGGTCGGTGACAATGGCGTCGGCCTTGGGCCGCTCGCCGGCAAAAGGCTCCCTGGCAATGACGACGTCCGGCGAATGAACCTGGTGAGCGGTCAGCAGATGGTTTGCAGGCACGCCCATCCATTCGGCGACCCGGCGGCGATTCTCGCGCACCAGCGTCTGGTCGTCGTTCGAGCCGGTGCCGATGTTGAGGCCCCGGTAGATGCCGCTGGAAATGCCGCCGACTCGCGTGAAGTAGCCGTGGCGGATGCCTTGCGCCGTTTCCAGCAAGGGCGACCGAACGGGATCCGGTTTGGTCTGATTCAGCATGGCGGCTTTGTTGTCCGTATGGGCGATTTCGTCAAGCGAGTTGAAGGGGCGCAGTTGAAGGCTGGTCAGTTGAAGGCTGGCGCAGTTGATGTCGGGCGCTAGTCGGAGACGGGAGAGTGAGAGAGGCGGCAGCGAAAAGTCAATCCGTGCTTGGAAACGGCGGAACGGCAATGCCGGCAGGGAGGACGGCAAGCACCTTGAAGAGTTCGCCCATGGCCAGCGGGCCGGCGAGGCGCTCGACGTCGGCCGCGATCTTTTCGCGAGCTGCCTCATCGGCATTGGCGCCGAGCCGGCCAGCTCGTTCGAGAAGCCCCATCTTGAGCAGGAATTCACCTTGCGTTGAGAGGTGGGCATCGAGGCTGTGTGCCCGAACGGTTGCCGCGAGGGCAGCGAAATCGACATGGGCTGTGAGATCGGCCTGCCCCGGATTGGCCAGCACGTCCTCATGACCGTGCTTGCGCAAGGCCTGCAAGGTGTCGCCGATCCCGGGCTGGAGGTGACCGTAGTCGAGAAACAGGCCGGCGCCGCCAAATCCGGCAAGTCGCCCGGCGATGGCCGCCATCAGGGCGGCGCGGGCTGGCGCCATCTCGACGATGGCACCTTGCGGCGCATTCTCGGCACCCTCCGGCAGCAGCATCGGGTCAAGCGAGCCGGCGCCGACGAAAAAGCGCAGCCGGTTCGCATCGTCGAGACCGATCATCCGCTCGCGCCAGCCGGCCCCAGCGCGGACGAACTGGCGGATGGGCACCGCGTCAAACAGCTCGTTACCAACAATCAGAAGCGGCCCCTGCGGTAGTGTGTCGACGGCCTCATGCCAGGCGATGGTGGCCGACGTCCCGGCAAGCGTTCGTTTCTGGACCTCGGTCAACCGCAGACTGGTCTCGATCAAGGCGAACGATGCGCTGGCGGTAAGCGTCGGATCGAGCCGCGAAAGCGTGCGCAGCATATCTCTCATCAGCGTGCCGCGGCCGGGGCCTATTTCGGCGATGGCGACCGGCGTCGGCCGGTCGATCGCCAGCCACGCCTGATAGAGCCAGATGGCGACCAGCTCGCCAAACATCTGGCTGACCTCCGGCGCGGTGACGAAGTCGCCGGCGGCGCCGAACGGCTCACGTGTCGTATAATAGCCGTCTTGCGGATCGAACAGGCAGAGCGCCATGTATTCGCTGATGGGGATCGGTCCCACGGCACCGATCAGCTCGGCGATGCGGGTCTTCAGCCGCGTCATGCCGGCTGCGGTTTTGTCACCGGCTTGGCTGTAGCCATCGCCCAGATGCCGGCCAGCACCATCGGCAGTGACAGCACCATTCCCATGGACAGCCAGCTCGTGCCAAGGAGGTAGCCAAGCTGCTGGTCGGGCTCGCGAAAGAATTCGACGAAGATGCGCGAGGCGCCATAGCCGGCGATGAAGGCGCCGCCGACGAAGCGCGGCGTCTTCAGCTTGAGCCGCGAATGGGTGAGGAAGCGCAGGACAAGGAACAACACCAGCCCTTCGAGGAGCGCCTCGTAGATCTGGCTCGGATGGCGTGCAAATGGGCCGCCATTGGGGAATTCGAATGCCCATGGAACGTCGGTCGGCCGGCCCCATAGTTCGGAATTGATGAAGTTTGCCAGGCGAACGAGGCCAAGCCCCACCGGCACGCCGGCGGCAACCACGTCGAACAGCGACCATGTGCGGATGCCACGAGACCGGGAAAACAGCGTCATTGCGAGAATGACGCCGATCAGGCCGCCATGAAACGACATCCCGCCCTGCCAGACGGCGACGATATCGAACGGATTGGCAATGTAGCGCGGCAGGTCGTAGAACAGCACGTAGCCGGTGCGTCCGCCGAGCACCACACCGATGGCTGCCCAGACGATGAAGTCATCGAGGTCGACGGGCTTCATCGGCAGGGTGCCGTCGGGCCACAGTTTTGGGTTGGTGACGAGGCGCTTGGCATACCACCAGGCGAACAGAATGCCGACGATGTAGCCGACGCCGTACCAATGCACCGCCAGCGGTCCGATCCGGACGATGACCGGGTCGATGTTGGGAAAGGGCAGGGCGGCCAGCGGCAGCAAATATTCGCTCAACAGGGTCTCCGGGTTCCCAATCAGGTTCGGGCGCGGACCATGCGGCAGGCTTTTGGCGGGGTCAAGGCAAGCATATGCTTGCATTCCGAATCGTGCGCCACTACGTCAATTCGACCAAGCGAGGATTTGCCATGGCGACCGGACCGAACCGCATTCTCGATGAATTCGCCAAGCTGATGACCGATGCAGCCGGTGCCGCGCAAGGCGTGCGGCGCGAGGTGGAGACCGCCTTCAGGGGCCAGGCCGAGCGCATACTCAACTCCATGGACGTGGTGCAGCGCGAGGAATTCGAGGCCGCTCGCGACATGGCGGCGAAGGCCAGGGAAGAAAACACCCGCCTCGCCGCTCGCATCGAGGCGCTCGAGGCCAGGCTTGCCGAATTGACCGGTCAACCAGCGCCTGCGGCTGCGGCAAAGCCGCGTGCAAAAAAATAACAAGAAATAAATCGTTAAACTTTTCCACAAAGCCGGATCGCAAAAAGCGCTTTGTCGTGAATCGCTTACCGGTACTGCGTGAATCTTTGTGACAGCGCCTTTCCACATGCGAATGACGCAGTGCGAAAAATTTGGCTGGTCACGCGACTCCCGATCAATAGACTGAATTTGTTGCATGATTCGGAGCAGGGTCATGCGCCGGGCGGTGGGGTCCGGTCCGGGGTCTTTGCGTTGACGAAGTCCTGGCCGTCCGAGTTCTAGGCAGAATTGTTCGAGTGTGCCTCTCCCGCGGAGCGTGTGGTGGCGCTCCCAGAACGACAGGAAGCATTTCATGGAACTTCTCGAACTCGAATTCTCCCGCGAAATCCATCCGGTGGATGTTATCGAGCAGGTGGCGCACAACAACGATTGGTCCTTCGAGCGGGCCGGCGACGACGAGATCTCGATCTCTGTTGCCGGAAGCTGGACCGACTACCACGTTTCATTCTCCTGGATGGAGGACTATGAGGCGCTGCACCTGGCCTGCGCCTTCGACATCAAGGTCCCGGAGGCGCGTGCGCTCGAGGTGATGCGGCTGCTTTCGCTGATCAACGAGCAGATGCTATTTGGCCATTTCGACCTCTGGGAGCAGGAAGGCGCCATCATGTTCCGCCAGTCGCTGCTGCTGGCCGGTGGGGTCGAGCCGTCGAGCCAGCAGGTCGAGGTGCTGCTGTCGTCGGCGCTGGAGGCCTGCGAATGCTATTTCCAGGCGTTCCAGTTCGTCGTCTGGTCAGGAACTTCGGCCAAGGATGCGTTGGCCGGCGTGCTGTTCGAAACCTACGGAAACGCCTGACCGTCGATGGTTTCGAGCAACGCGCGAAAACCCGAGATCAGCTTTGCCGATTTCGACCGCATCGACATCCGCGCCGGCACGATCGTCGAGGCCGAGCCTTTTCCCGAGGCGCGCAAGCCGGCGATCAAATTGAAAATCGATTTCGGTCCCGTGATCGGGGTGAAGAAATCCTCGGCCCAGATCACGAAATATTATACGCCCGAAACCCTGATCGGCCGGCAGGTGTTCGCTGTGGTCAATTTCCCGCCGCGTCAGATCGGGCCATTCATGTCGGAAGTGCTGACGCTCGGCTTTCCCGATGAAGAGGGCGCGGTGGTGCTTGGCGCGATCGAGCGCAAGGTGCCGGACGGAGGCAGATTGTTCTAGCTGCGCTGTTGCTCACGCAGCCAGTTTACGCCTGGTACCCAGCGCCTCTTCGACCGTTTCCATGAACATTTCCGCGCAGGCCTTCCAGCTGTAGCGCATCGCGCGTTGCCGCGCCTCGGCGCGGTCGATGTGAAGGGCGGCGAGCGCTGCTTGCCGCAGGTCGTCCGATACCGCGCCGCCGATGCCGTCGCCGACGATGTCGATCGGTCCGGTGACGGGATAGGCTGCGACCGGCGTGCCGCTGGCCAGCGCCTCGATGATGACGTTGCCGAACGTGTCGGTACGGCTGGGGAAGACGAAAACATCGGCCGAGGCGTAGATCTCGGCTAGTTCGTCGTTCGGACGATGGCCGAGGAAATGGGCATCGGGATATCTGACCTTCAGCTTCGCCAATTCCGGCCCTTCGCCTACGACCAACTTGCTGCCGGGCAGGTCGAGGTCGAGGAAGGCCGGCAGGTTCTTTTCGATCGCGACGCGGCCGACGCAGAGGAAGATCGGTCCGGGAAATCCCAGGTCCTTTCTTTTGTCCGGCCGAAAATGATCGGTGTCGACGCCGCGCGTCCACGGCCGGAGCTTGGTGAAGCCGCGCGCCGCAAGATCGTCGGCAAGCGACTGGGTGGCAACCAGCGTGCCCTGTCCTGAATTGTGGAAATCACGCAGCCAGCGATAGGCCCATGCTTCAGGCACCGGCAGGCGCGCGCTCAGATATTCCGGAAAACGTGTGTGATAGCTGGTCGTGAACGGGCGGCCGGCGTTGCGGCAGTAGCGCCGGGCCATAATGCCGAGCGGTCCTTCGGTGACGATATGGATGTGGTCCACCTTGCGTGCCTCGATCAGCTGCGCCACGCGGTGCGGCGTCGTCAGCGCCAGCCTGATATCGGGATAGGTCGGCAGAGGCAGGGTGCGAAAGATATTCGGCGTCAGGAAGTCCGTCTCGATATCGAAGGATTTCAGGGTCTCCGAGAGGCGCTCCAGCGTGTGGACGACGCCGTTGACTTGCGGGCGCCAGGCGTCGGTGACCATCAGGATGCGCATGGCGGTCCCTTGGCGGCAAGCTTCATTGCCTCGCCGCGACGCCTGAGCGGCGACCACGCCGCAGCTCTGGCGTCGCACCAGCGCACCCGGGCAGGTGCGGGGTCGAAATGAGGCCGCAGGGCCGAATCAATCAGGATTGCGCGCTTCATTGGCGCTCTTCACCATGGTTTCATGACGGGCCGATGAAGGCCGGGTGTCGCTGCTGTCAAGCGGGGACCTTGATCACCGCCCGAAGGCCGCCGAGCGGGCTGCGTTCGAGGACGATGTCGCCGCCATGGCTGCGGGCAATGTCACGTGCGATGGAGAGGCCAAGGCCGGTGCCGCTGGCGTCGAGGTTGCGGGCCTCGTCCAGCCGCACGAACGGCTTGAATACATCCTCCCGCTTTTCGGGCGGAATGCCCGGGCCGTCATCGTCGATGGTGACGAGCAGCGAACCGCGACCATGATTGGCATTGATCTCCACCGTCTTGGCATAGCGGAATGCATTGCCGACGACGTTGGACAGCAGCCGGGCAAAGGCATTGGGGCGCACATGCACATGCGGATCGCCGACAAGCACGGTCGATAGCTTGCGCTTGCGCAGCGCGGCCTCCTCGCGAAGCTTGTCGAAGAAGGCTTCGAGATCGAACTGGCCGGCGTCTTCCGAAGCTTCGCCGCGTGCAAAGGCAAGGTAGCCTTCCAGCATCGACTGCATGTCGTCGATGTCCTGGTCGAGTGCCTGGGTATCGGCCGCCTTGGTCCCGGCAAGCGCCAATTGCAGTTTGAAGCGGGTGAGGATGGTCCTCAGATCGTGGCTGACGCCGCTCAGCATGGCGGTACGCTGCTCGAGCTGGCGTTCGATGCGTTCGCGCATCTGTATGAAGGCAAAGCCGGCGCGGCGGACTTCCTCGGCTCCGCGCGGGCGAAAATCGCGCGGCATCGGCCGGCCCTTGCCGAAGCTCTCGGCCGCCTCGGCCAGCGTCAGAATCGGCCGGATCTGGTTGCGCAGGAAGGGAATGGCGATCATCAGCAGCACCAGCGAGGTGCCGACCATCCAGATCAGGAAAATATGGGTGTTCGATGCATAGGCCTGGCTGCGGCGCACGAAGACGCGCAGCACCTTGTTCTCGAGCTGGACGCGGACCTCGACGATATTGGAATTGCCGACCGTATCGATCCAGAACGGACGGTTGATCTGGCGGGTGATCTCGGACGAAAGGATCTCGTCGAGGATCGAGAAGAACGGCTTTGGCCCGGGAGGCGGCAGCGGGTCGGGCGGTAGGAGGTCGACTTTCAGCTGCATGCGATCCTGGGCGATGCGGATGACGTTGGCGTAGTCGGCGTCGTGAGGATAGGTCTCTATCAGGTCGATGATGGCGGCGATGTCGCGCACCGTGGCCTGCGACAGGCGCTGCGTCACGGTCTGCCAGTGGCGCTCCATGAAGACAAAGGCGACGACCGACTGCAGCATGATCATCGGCGCGATGACGATGATCAGCGAGCGGGCATAGAGCCGCTTCGGCATGTAAAGCGACACCAGGCGCCAGAAACGGTTCCAGGCGCGCGGCACGGCCTTGAGCGCCCGCGTCGCACGAGCGCTCAAGCCGCCATCTCCCGGCCGTTCGAGTTGCGTGGTCGCCATTCGTCTTTCGCTCACCGGCGGCCCGGCAAAGGACCGCTGTCGGCGACATTCTATTCCACGCTGAGCCGATACCCAATACCGCGCACTGTCTGCAGCCAGACCGGATTGGACGGATCGCGTTCGATCTTGCGGCGGAGCCGATTGATCTGGACGTCGATCGTGCGCTCGCCGACCTCGGATTCATCGCCGACAAGCTCATGCCGCGGTATCGTTTCGCCGGCACGCGCAGCGAAGATCGCCAGGATTTCCTGCTCGCGGTCGGTCAGCTTGAGCGCCTCGCCGCCGCGCTTCAGCTCACGCCTGGCGATCTGGAACGTATAGGGGCCAAAGACCAGCTGTTCGACCTTAGGCGTTGTCGCGGGGCCGCCGCGGCGCAGGATATTGTTGATACGCAGGATCAGCTCGCGCGGGTCGAACGGTTTAGGCAGATAGTCGTCGGCGCCGGCCTCGAGCCCGGTGATCCGGCTGTCGGTTTCGGACAGTGCGGTGAGCATCAGGATCGGCACGTTTTTCTCCGCCCGCAGCGCCTTGGTGAGGTCGACGCCACTTTCACCCGGCATCATGACGTCGAGCACGATCAGATCGAAGTCGAGGCCGGCGAGCTTGCGGCGCGCCTCGCCGGAATTTCCGGCGACGGTGACGCGAAAGCCGTTTTCGGTCAGATACTGTTTCAGAAGATTGCGGATACGGGTGTCGTCGTCGACCACCAGCAGATGCGGCGCGTCGTCTTCCGGTGCTGTCGGATGATCAACCCTCTCAATGGTCTCCATGGTTTTTCCCTGACATCTTTGCGGGCACAATGTCGATCTGCGCCCTTAGTTCCGGATTGACCATCGCTTCAAGGAACCGTTCGATAACGGCGCGTTCGGTGGCTCCGGAATCTTCCAATGCAGCATGGATGCGGCGCGACTGTGGCCGCGCCAGCGCCAGCGCCAGGGCACGGCCCTTGGCCGTCGGGTAGAGTTCGCGCTGGCGGCGGTCGCGAGGGCCCTGCAATTGCACGATATGGTCGGTGTCGATCAGTTGCTTGAGCACGCGCGCCAGGCTCTGCTTGGTGATCTTGAGCACGTCGAGGAGCTCGGCGACCGTCAGACCGGGCCGGCGATTGACGAAATGCAGAACCCGGTGATGGGCACGGCCAAAACCGTATTCGGCCAGGATCTGGTCCGGATCGGAGGTAAAGTCGCGATAGGCGAAGAAAAACAACTCGATGATGGCGAAATCGATGCCGTCCTCGTCGGTGATGGCCGTCCTGATCGGTTCTGCGGCTGCGTGGCTCGTCATCTTTTCTCCGTGTGAAGCAGGAAATTATGTCAGCACTATTGACGTATTTTCCGCGCGATGGTAATTTTTGGCAAGCTTTTCGGCGGATTGCGAACGAAAAGGCAAGCGAAGCCGTTTTTTCCGGAACTTCCTGAGTTTGCCAGACCTTAAATATCCGCCTAGCTTTGAGACAATGGCCGCCCGCAGCGGCCGAGGCGAAACACGCAACGACACAATGATGTGCGGGCTGCCGCCCGCGGGAGGTTACCATGGCATCCGTTCCCTTCGACCAACTGGACGGCTTTATCTGGATGAACGGCGAATTCGTCAAATGGGCCGACGCCAAGATCCACGTCTTGACCCACGGGCTGCACTACGCCAGCGCGGTATTCGAGGGCGAGCGCGCTTATGGCGGCGAAATTTTCAAGCTGACCGACCACACCGAACGCCTGCATGAATCGGCGCGCCTGCTTGGCTTCAAGATACCCTACTCGGTCGCCGAGATCGACGACGCCTGCCGCACGCTGTTGAAGAAGCAAGGTTTCCAGGACGCCTATGTCCGGCCGATCGCGTGGCGCGGCAGCGAACAGATGGGCGTTTCCGCACAGAACAGCCGGATCAACTGCGCCATCGCCATCTGGCAGTGGCCAAGCTATTTCGACCCGGCGCAGAAGCTCAAGGGCATCCGGCTCGACATGGCCGAATGGCACCGCCCCGACCCGCGCACCGCACCGTCGAAATCGAAGGCGGCCGGCCTCTATATGATCTGCACCATGTCCAAGCATGCCGCCGAGGCCAAGGGCTATGCCGACGCCATGATGCTCGACTGGCGTGGCCAGGTGGCGGAAGCGACAGGCGCCAACATCTTCTTCGTCAAGGACGGCAAGATCCATACGCCCAAGCCTGATTGCTTCCTCGACGGCATCACCCGCCGCACGGTCATCGACCTTGCCAAGGACCGCGGTTTGGAGGTGATCGAGCGCGCCATCATGCCGGAGGAGCTTGAAGGCTTCCAGCAGTGCTTCCTCACCGGGACGGCAGCCGAGGTGACACCGGTTTCGGAGATCGGTCCATACCGATTCGAGGTCGGCGAAATCGCCAAGACGCTGATGAATGACTATTCTGCGGCCGTTCAGCCCAAGCACGCAATCGCTGCAGAATAACGAAAGTCACAGCTTTTTTAACTAGTAAGGGCGGTTTTCGGGCCGCCCCTTTTATTTAAGCGCTTCTGCATTTGACTTTCACACAATTCGGCGTCTCATGATGGGGTCGGCCCGGGAGGCTGGCAGCTATGGAGGGACTGGAAATATGGATATGAACACGCTTCTTCCGATCATTATTCAGGTGATTACGGGTATCATCGGTGGTCAGGCGGTTGGCGCGGCTATCAAGACGGCGGCGATGGGGCAGCTTACCAAAATCCTGGGTGGCGCTGTCGGCGGCGTCGGCGGTGCGGCCATCCTCAACAGTCTGCTGGGTGGCGCGGTCGATCCGGCAGCAGCCGCCACGGCGGCAGGGGCCGGCAGCGCGTTGAACATTTCAAATATCGTTGGCGGTGCCGGTGGCGGCGCCATCTTGACCGGCATCATCGGTGCGGTCATGAACGCGATGAAGAAATAAGCTTCGACATTTCAGGTTTTCAAATGGGCGGCTTCGGCCGCCCATTTCGTTTGCCGTTTGTGGGAGCGGTGGACGCCGTTCGCGTGTGTCTCTACATCAGGGCCTGGTTCAAGGTTGGAGCTCTCCTGACGCGTTCGAGGGGACGCGCAGCACTCCGACAGCGTGAAAGGACGAATATGGGTCAGCTCAACGCCGGCATCGTGCCGGTCACGCCGTTCCAGCAGAACTGCACCATCCTCTTCGACATGGACGACAGACAAGGCGTTGTCGTCGATCCGGGCGGTGACATCGACAAGGTGCTGGCGGCGCTCGAGGACAATGCGATCACTGCCGGCGCGATCTGGATTACACATGGCCATATCGACCATGCCGGCGGGGCCATGGAACTGAAGGAGGCGCTCGGTATCGAGATCATCGGTCCGCATGCCGCCGACCGGCCGCTGCTCGCCAATCTCGAGAACCAGGCAAAGCGCTACGGCATCACCGATCCCGTGCGCAACTGTGTCCCCGACCGGTTCCTTGCCGAAGGCGAGACCGTTTCGTTCGGCTCACACGAGTTCGAGGTGCTCCATTGTCCGGGCCATGCACCCGGCCACGTCGTCTACTATAGCCGGGTTGCGAAGTTCGCCCATGTCGGCGACGTGCTGTTCCGCGGTTCGGTCGGCCGCACCGATCTGCCGGGCGGCAACCACGCCGCGCTGATCGCCTCGATCAAGGAGAAGCTTTTGCCGTTGGGCGACGACATCGGCTTTATCTGCGGCCATGGTCCCGGCGGCCGTTTTGGTGAGGAGCGGCGAAGCAATCCTTTTCTGGTCTGAAACCGCTTGCCGGAAACAAAAAGCGCGGCCTGTGCGACCGCGCTTTTTTCCGACGGGAAACTGCCTCCGCTAATTGGCGGTGCAGAAATGCTGTTCGCCATCATAGCCGGTGAACGTGCCGGTACGGGCGTTGAAGCTCCGGTAGCGGTCCGAGCAGTATTCGTACCAGCCGCGGGTCCACGGCTCCGCATAGCTTTCGGCGTAGGCCACTCGCGGCTGCACGTAATAACGGCGCACCGGGGCAGGCCTGTAGTATTCATCATCATAGGCCGGGTCGTAATAGCGGGGCTGCGGGCTGGCGAGCGCACCGCCGATCAGGGCACCGGCCGCAAGGCCGAGCACGCCGGCCGCAACGGCGTCGCCGTGGCCGTGGTGACGGCGGTGATGGCGCCATTCGTCGGCATTGGCCGCGGGCAAGGTCGCAAGCGTGGTCGCAACGACCGCGGCGGACAGGATGGCAGTCTTGAAAATTCGGTTCATGTCGGTCTCCTTCGTGCCGGCCCGGGTCGTTTTCGGGGGATGCGGTCCGGCTTTAACGAAGATTAATATGCGACCGTGGCTGAACGGGGGCTGAACGAAATTTGACCAGGCGGTTCATCTAACTGGGCGGTTCAAGCGTGCGGCAAACACCGCAGGCCAGACCGGCCCACGTCCATTCTGTCCGGGGGTGGTTCAGCCGATCGACAGGTTGACGGCTTTCGGACCCTTGCCGCGCTTGTCCGGCTCGGTGTCGAATGTCACTTTCTGCCCATCCTCAAGACCGGGAAGACCCGACGCCTGCACGGCCGAAATATGGACGAAGACATCCTTTGCCCCGTCGTCCGGCGTGATGAAGCCGAAGCCCTTGGCGTGATTGAAGAATTTGACGGTGCCGGTCTGCGGCATGGGAAGCTCCTTTGATCCCACAAGTCCAGTCTCGGGCCGGCAAATGCCCGGACGGAAATTTGTCCTTTATTTTAGTGCCATCGGCAAGAGAAAGTTTTGCGGGTGCGGGCAAGCATCCCGGAACACAAAAGGCGCGACGAAAACCGCCGCGCCTTTACAGAATTCAAGTTCACTCCAAAAGCCTTGCAGCATCCTCACCCCGAAAGGACGCGCGGCACGCTGTGGTTTCAGGCAGCGCGGAGATTGACCGCTTTCGGACCCTTGCCCATACGGTCGGGCTCGACATCGAAGGTGACCTTCTGACCGTCGACGAGCGTGCGCAGCCCGGAAGCCTCGATCGCCGAGATGTGGACGAACACATCCTTGGCGCCGCCATCGGGCGTGATGAAGCCGAAGCCTTTGGTAGCGTTGAAGAATTTAACGGTGCCGGTCTGGGCCATTGGGGAAACTCCTTCACCCGTGTCAGTCTTGGTGGTTCCGCCCGCCGCCTGGCGCCGTGGGCAAGTCCCGGTGGTTGCTTCGGCAGTCATGCATTGGCGCATGGTAAAACCCCCCGCCGAAAACGGGGCTGTCAGAGATTCACAGTATCGGGGAAAGGTCGTCCAAAACGTTCCGCTCTCCGGGTCGCAAATGCCCGAACACAAAATTTATCGCACGGAAACGTGATGCTTGCAAGACACAGCCGCGGGCGGCCCCAACAGGCGCATCCCGACGCATCGCACCGATAGTCCCGGTTCTCTGCGCGGTCATCGGCCAGACTTCACCCAGGCATGGTCCAGCAAGCGGGGCAGGTGCTGTCTTGGCTTGCGCCGCCATACCGCCCTGGCTCGCCAGTTGCAAACAGGGGTTGCATCTGGCAGCGGAATGACGAGGATCGGCCTGACCCAGGCACCATTTGTGCAGGCAGGAGTTTCGAGGGAGGGAACATTCATGCGGTTTCTTGCGGCAATCTTTCCGCGGCAGGGTTTTTCCATCCTGTTCCTGTCGGTAATTCTCGCAGCCTGCACCGTCGTAGTGGATGATGAGGGGCCGGGGCCGCGCCCGCCACGGCCGGGGCCGCAATTCTGCACTAGGCAATATGACCCGGTCTGTGCCCGGCGCGGCGGCGACCGCCAGACCTTCGCCAATGCCTGCCTTGCCGAACGGGCCGGATACCGCATCATTCGCGAGGGCGAGTGCCGCGGCGGTGGTGGTGGCGGTGAGGAGCAGACATTCTGCACCCGCGAATACCGCCCAGTCTGTGCCCGTCGCCATGGCGAACTGCGCACATTCCCCAACGAATGCGAAGCCCGCGCGGCGGATTATCGCGTCGTCGATGACGGGCCCTGCTGAGGAGCTGCGGGGAGATCGTGCTCCATGTTCTGCCTTACGCGGGCAGCATCGCCATGCGGCGCGATGAAGTCAGATAGTCCGCCTGTGTCTGGCTCTCCACCGCCTCTGCAATGATCTTCAGCTTCAGCGTTTTAATTTTATTGATAATATGCAGCGTGACGGAACTGGCGGCGGAATCCTTGGCGATCGGTGTCGATGAACGACTTATCGATCTTCAGCGCATCGAGCGACAGCCCCTCGAGATGGGACAGGCTGGAATAACCTGTGCCGAAGTCGTCGACTGCAGCCGCATGGGCAAGCCTGCTATCGACTGTCACGCCGCTGATGGTGGGCCGTGCTGGGCCCCTTGAGCTCGTGCTCTATCGCGGCCCGGATGGTTGCACTCGGAGGTTCGTATAACTAGAACAAACCTTGTTCAGCTTCCCATGCATCTACAAAAACACCTGCAGATCGTTGTCTACGAAACTGATTTGAATAATAGTCAGAGTTCGACGAGCAAGCCATTTCGATCGTCTCGGATTTAGAAAGTTCAAGAAGTTTCCGATAAAGATTGTAATCCTCATCCTGACGCGTTCCGAACTCTACTAACCTAGTTGCGGTCCCGTTGCGATCTAATATTTCGGATCTATCCATCAGATTATTCATCCAACGAGTGGCGGTTGAGTGGTTTCTCAGGCCATCTGCAACATTTTTTTCTACCAACATTGCCATGTAGGTATAGCCACCTTTCAGCAGCCCTGTCCTTTGTCTTAAAGTCCAGGATAAAGCTGTTGGCGATTTGTCTGGACGTTGCCGGATGGTGAAACATTCATTCGGAAATTTCTCGTTTAAATTCTCTCCCGAATTGTACATGGCTCCGACGTCAAAAAAGCGCCGTATGCCTGCCCTCTTTGCCAAGTCAACGTCAAAGGGTAGGAATCTATTTCCTCGATATATGAAGCAGCCGCGACTGATGTAAAGCAGCGGTCCTTCATCCATCTTTAGCTCCATCATTTTCGAAATCTGTTTTTGATTTTTGTCAACATATTCGCTGAAATATGAAAACAGACGGCCATTTATATGAGAAGTTATCTCCTCGTCTACCGCGTTGAACTTTGTCCTCGACAGGTTTAAAGGAGAAAAAGCGTCCCTATCTTCGATGCTAAGCCAGTATCTAAATGATCTAGCCATATTTGCCTCGTTATTGTAATATATATGATCAAACGATAACTGATTGAACAAAGGCTGAGACTCGTATAGACTATCCAGGCCGCCTGCTTGATGACGATCCGAGATCGGGCTAATTGCAATCCCATTCACAAAATTAACTGCATCTACTAATGATTTTGCCCGCCCCCAGGAGACTGAGATGAACTTTCTTGTATTGAATGTGCCAATTGTTGCTGCAGTCTCCCGCCTGTTACCGCTTATAACGACGTCGTCTTCGTCTATTTCCAATACATGGAAGTCAACTATAACATTTTCGCCGAACTGATAGTACCCTTTTATGTCTTCAAGAAGCTTGACGATTTTATCAAATACATCTACGTTTGCTTCTATCTCTACCTCTGTTCCGAAATTACACCTAATTTTTTCTACCTGTATCTCTTTATCGTGTAGTTTACACGAAAATGAGAGGCCTTCGTCCGTCGAGGATGCCCAGTGTTTTGTCTGAACCGATATCTGAGGTCCGATCAAAAACGCTGCGAGCGCGCCGACCCCGAATCTACCACTTCGGGCTACTAGAGACCGCCCGCTATCATCAAGATGCACATTCTGCCAAGCATAGGATGAGCGGTACGAGGCCCCGGCATTGAGGAAATAATTTGTAATGACGTCAAGGCTCATGCCTATTCCGTTGTCTGTGATGCGTACTTTCGCAAGATCGCCGTCTTTCTCAATAAATATATCCACTCTGCCTGGCGCGCTTTTTAAGTGTGGTGCCTCCACGGCCTTCGCTTCCAAAACCGCATCCCTTGCGTTTTGAACGAGCTCGCGAATGCCATAACCGGGGTGATCCCCATAAAGCGGGGCGAGTAAAAGAGATAGCATTTCCGGTTCGGATACCTTGAATGCGATCCGCTCGGGGACGAATAATTCGGATGAGAATTTCTCTAGGATGTTGCTTCTGACACGCCTGATCGATAGCTGAAGCTCGGATAGCCCGGAGGTCGTCTGCCTTCCATACACTTCTCCGAAAACGGCCCATGTTCGATCCATTTCGCCTTGTAGATCGACCAGCCATTCTTTCACTCGGAGGTAGTCCGTGACCCGGGAGGGCCTGCCTTCAACCAATATGGCCTCTGGGTCGTCGTGAGTACGGGTGATATTGATAATGCTTTGATGCACTCGCCATTCGCGTTGTGATATCGGACTGCCTATAGTATGGATTTTTGCCTTAAGTTGTGGAGCTCTGGTTGCTTGTATCTGAGCGTAGTCAGCAAGCCTCAAAAGTCCCATCAGAAATATAATATGTATTCTATTGAAATCGCGAAGGTTGTATTCTTTTTCGATATAGTCGAAATTAGATCGAAGGCTTTCGCCATGGCTTCTGGCTATGAAGCCAATCAGATCCCTAATTCTCTCGTTAAAGCCTTCAAGGAGCGTCGGGAGCCCGAGTTTTTTGTCCAGGCCCACAGCTATATCGTGCGCCAATCGAGGATGGTTCCTTCGAAGGAATTCGCCAACCAATAGTCTATGCCTGTCAGTGAAATCAATAACCGTCTTAGGCATATCTGGTATATATTCTGTGTCTCCGAATATTCCTAATAGGGTATCTTGGTTAAATCTCTTTGCCTCTTGGAAGAAATCGCGCCATTGGTCCGGCCAATTTGTTGAATCAATTTCATTGTACCTTTGGGTATGGCCAGGGTCTATCAGTGTGAGGAACTGAGACTCGGTTATATGCATGCCGCAGTCATGGCAATAGCACGATGTCATAAGTACAGAGATATCTTCCACGGATATTATCTTGTATGCTAATGGGCCAACAAAATCAATTGCCGCACCAAAAACTTCAAGGGAATGTTTTTCAGAATGGTCAGTGTAGCCTTTGAAGAAAGGTATGCCAGATTGACGAAACCAATCGGTGAAACGGTTTGCTGAGTTTATTGAATGAGTGATGTAGCTGGAGTCGTTTTTTACGAGATTCATTAATTCATTTGGAAGCATGCCTTCCAATGTGGCGACGCTTATGTTCATGGCATTTTTCTTCCATGGGAATCAATCTCTACGGTGACCTAACACCATATTGCGCTCTTCAACAATCTCGAGGCAGGCGTTAGCGATTTGCGACATGGCTGTGAGATCATCTCGCGGCAATCACGCAGCCCAGCCCTTTGGCCCGACTAAAGAAAGGCAAAAGACAGCCGCAGCTCTACTTGTAGCCTAATATGGGCTTGCCCGGCGCGCAGGTTGGGCGCCTCCAGCGACACTCGATCGAGCGTCGCTTCGTCGGCATCGCGCGAGCGGTAGAACTCGATGACAAAGTTCAAGCACGACTCCAGCAGATTGTCGTGCGATCCAACCTCTAGCCCTTGGACTTGGGTTTCATACCGGTGTCCGCCTGCTTGACCGCGGAGCCGAAGGGCGAGGCCGGCTTTGCAGCCACCTTGTCCTTCTTGGGCTTGCGTGTCTCGCGGTTGCTGCGCTGTTGACCCTTGGCCATTTCTGATCCGTCGTGCGTGGGTGGTAAATGTGGATAGTGCTATCGGTCAGTTGGCCGGGTTGTCGACCGGTTCGAGATTGTCTTCCGTGGTGACCCGCTCATAGGTCTCCTGATCGCTGCGGATGCGATATTGCGGCGAGCCGTCCTTGACCGGCAGCCGGCTCTTGATCTGGAACAGCTCCGCGGTCTTTTGGGCAAGGCCGGTGCGGCTCTTCATGCGGACGGTCTGGCCGACGGTGAAGATATGCGCCGGCGTGTCCGTGCGCCGCGCATTCTGCTGGAAGCGGATCATGTGACATTCTCCTGGTCGTGCCGAAGCGCTGCGTCGAGCTCGGCATGGTCAATGGCGACAAGCTGGCTGGTCGCGCTTTTCACTGTCCTTGCCGGCAGATGGATGAAAGTGGCGACGCGGCGCCAGGCAGGCCAGGACATGCCGTCGATCAGTTCTTCGTCGTGGTCGATGTCATAGTCGCCGGCCGGCTGCACGCCATCCAGCCCGCCAAGCACGAAAGGTGCCGCGAAATGCGCTATGGAATGGGTGGTGCGAGCAGACATTCTTGTGCCTCGAAGTTCTCGCTTGTGCCTTGAAGTTCTCGTGCCTTGAAGTTTCTTTCCGGCCTGCCCCGGAAGCGGAGCCTGCATTGCGGTACCAGGTGTCGGCGATTTGGATAAGTTTGGCGGGCCGAGAATCCCTGACACCGCGGGGCCAAGCATGGCCCAAAACGGTTTCATACCAATAGTCTGAAAATACGGCTTATTCAAGAAGTTTTCGGCCTCTTACCCCTACCAACGTCAAAATTACTTTTCTATAGTTATCCGCAGAACGATGATACGGTCCCGGTGCACCTCAAAAATTGTTTGAAGAACTTCCGAAAAAATTCCTCCGGCATTTGTATTTATCTAGCAATGGAAGGAAGAGAGTCATGAACTCCGCAAGAACACCGGATGTCCCGACAGTTGCAGTCAGTCCTGTCGCAAAGCCGATAAAGGTCTTGTCGCCGCGTCTCACGATAAGAAGCGACGAGGCGGCAAGGCGAAGGATTGCCGACACCGACGGCACGGCGCGGCGGGCGCGCCAGCTTGCCGAAAGCAACCGCCTGATTTGACGCGCAAGCCATGACGCTCAATTTTCCCAATCCCAGCCGCTCCTATGACGCGGCGGCCAAGCGCATTCGTTTCGTCGGCCATGACGGCATGCTCGAAGTCCCGTTCTTTGTCGAGGTCGCGGCACTTTCGGCGGCAAACCCGGCAGCAAGCGGAGCCGAGGCCGAATTTCTCAGCGCCTTCGACGCCAAGCGTTCGTCGATCCACGAGATTGCGCGCCAAGCCTACTCGCACGGCCGCAGGAACATGTATGTGCTGACGCCGGCCGACTTTCGGTAGGCTCCCCCGGGTTCGAAGTTTTGCTTCCTAGCGACCGCCGTCTGCTCTTGCACGCGCCGCAGCGATGGCCTAGATCGCGGCAGGCGGACAACACGGCAGGTTTCCCATCAACAGAGATCCGAGACAACCGGCAGGCGCACGTTACGGCTCAGGCGGACAGCCGCCGCTGGGGCTCGACCAGCACGTGCAGCAGGCGCTGCAGCTGCACCAGGCCGGGCGCCGGCAGGAAGCCGAGGCGCTTTACCGACAGGTGCTGGCGCAAAAGGCCAACCACCCGGCTGCTGCGCATTTCCTCGGGCTTCTGCTGCACCAGACCGGGCGCAGCGCCGAGGGGCTGGCGCTGATCGAACAATCGGTGCGTCTGCAACCGAACAATCCGGATTTCCTCAACAATCTCGGCACCGTGCTGCGCGACCTCGGCCGGGTCGCGGCCGCCGCCGATCTCTTCCGCAAGGTGGTGGCGATTCGGCCGGACCAGCTGGCGGCGCGTGACAATCTCGGCTCGTCGCTGAAGCAGCTCGGCCAATTCGAAGGCGCCGAGGATATTTATCGCGGCACGATCGGCCGTAACCCGTTCCATGTCCGCGCCCGCGTCGGGCTTGCCGAAACGCTGCAGGAAGCGGGCCGGCTGGATGAGGCACTGGCTGTCTTTCGCGAGGCGCTGACGATCCGGCCGAAGGATGCCGATCTTTTGCACGGCCTGGGTGTCGGGCTGATGGAAAAGGGCAATCTCGACGAGGCTGCGGATCTTTTCAGGCAGGCGCTGGCTGTGGACCCCGGCATGGCGAGGACCTGGCTGATGCTTACCCAGGTCAAGCGCCAGAAGGAGCGCGACGCCGAGCTTGCCCGCATGGAGGCGGAGCACGCCAAGGCGCCGCAAGGCAGCCTGGCGCGCATGCAGCTTTCCTTCGGCCTCGGCAAGGCCAATGACGACCTCAGGGATTATGGCCGCGCCTTCGACTATTTCGCCGAAGGCAACGCGATCCGCCGCCAGGGCATCGACTACGACGCCGGCAAGACGCGCGGCGAGTTCGAGGCGATGAAGGCGGTGTTCGACAAGGCCTTTTTTGAAAGGCACAGGCCGAGCGGGATAGCCGACGACACGCCGATCTTCGTCGTCGGCATGCCGCGTTCCGGCACCACGCTGGTCGAGCAGATCATCGCCAGCCATCCGCAGGTCTATGGCGCCGGCGAGCTCAGCATATTGAAGACGGCGGTCGGCAAGCAGTTTCCGCTCAGCATGAAGGGCGGCTTTCCCTGGGGCATCGCCGACATGCCCGACAAGGCCTATGCCGAGGCCGGCCAGGCCTATCTCGACATGCTGCACGCCCGCTATCCGGGTTCTCGGCACGTCACCGACAAGATGCCCGGCAATTTCCTCTTGGTGGGCTTCATCCATTTGATGCTGCCGAAGGCCAAGATCATCCATTGCGCGCGCGATGCGGCGGCGACCTGCCTGTCGATCTACAAGGTGCACTTCCGAGGCGACAGCCATCGCTACGGCTACGATCTCGACGAGCTCGCCGATTTCCACAATCTGTACACCGACATCATGGCGCACTGGCACGCCGTGCTGCCTGATGTCGTGCACGACGTTCGCTACGAGGATTTCGTCGCCGACCAGGAAGGCCAGTCGCGGGCGCTGATCGCCCATCTCGGCCTGCCGTGGGACGACGCCGTGCTGTCGTTCCACCAGACCGACCGGCCGGTGCGAACGGCGTCGGCGGCGCAAGTGCGCCAGCCGATGTATCAGGGCTCGGTCGACCTGTGGAAGCGCTATGGCGACCGGCTGAAGCCGCTGCACGACAAACTTGATCGAGGGGCGCCTACAGCTCGATGAAGGGCTGAAAACCGCCAAAGATCATGCGCTTGCCGTCGAACGGCATGGTCTCCCAGTCCGACTTGAGGCGCGGGTCGGCCATCACCTTGGCCATCACCGCGTCGCGGCTCTGGCGCGATTCGTAGACCACCCATGAGAAGATGACGACCTCGTCGTCCTTGGCCTGTACGGCGCGCGGGAACGAGGTGAGCTCGCCATAAGGAACGTCGTCGCCGACGCATTCGACGTAGGCAAGAGCACCGTGCTCCTTCCAGACGGCGCCGCCCGTTTCCGCCAGCTTCTTGTAAGCATCGAGCTTTGCCTTCGGTACGGCAAGTACGAAACCGTCGACATAGGACATCTGATTTCCTCCATGCGATCGCTTTCCTCTCCCTCTGGAGCGGGAGAGGTGATTTCAGACACAGCCTGTGTGGAATGCTAAGCTGCTTTCACCGGTGCGTTCATTGCCCATTCGACGCCGAACGGATCACGCATATTGCCCCAGCGGTCGCCCCAGAACATCACCTGCAACGGCACGACTTCCTCGCAGCCCGCCTCGATGGCCCGCTGCCACCAGGCGTCGATGTCGTCGCTGCCGAGATGGAGCTGCATGGTGTAGCCCTGCGGCTTCACAGCGGCCATTCCATGCTCGGGATAGAAGTCGGATAGCATCAGGGTCGAACCGTTGATGTGGAGATGGATATGCATGGTACGGCCCTGTTCGTCCGGCGGATAGGCAAAGACCTGCTCGGCACCGAAGGCCTTTTGGTAAAATTCTGCGGCTTTGAAAGCGCCGTCCAGCTGAAGGTAGGGCGTCAATCCGCCAAGCACTTTGGCGGCGGGCTGGGTCTGCGGCTGGTCATTCATGTCATGCTCCTCTTTGCGTCTGGTTTGCCTTTGCGAACCACAGGACGAACGGAACGGCGACGATCCTACACGGCCGATGGTTTTTTGGATTCGAAATGGCGCCTGCCGCGACGGCCAACTGCCACCTTTCAACCTTCGATGCGAATCCGCGGGCTGTTTTGCGCGTCGACGACGATTTCCGGCCAGCCAATATCTTTGCGCAGCTCGATCGGCAATGAAAGGATGGCGCGTTCGCTGCGATAGCGGGCGCGAGCCGCCGAGTAACGCGTCACGGCGTGACCTATGGATGACAGAATAGACATGATGCTTTCTCCTCGATTGGCGCCGGCATCACCGTGTCGGCAACCCAAGGACGTGGCATGCGATCATCATCCGACAGAGCGCCGGAATTTTTTTCCGCAAGCCTTCAGCCGCCGGCTTCGGCAACCTCCCGGAAGAACTCCTCCGGGCTGTCGATCTCGGTCAATCGCCGTTTCTCGATCAGCCAGAAGCGGTTGCCAACCGCGCGGATGAAGGAGCGGTCGTGCGAGGCAAGCAGGCAGCTCGCCTGATGTTCCAGCAATTCCGCTTCCAGTGCTTCCTGACCATCGATATCGAGATGATTGGTCGGCTCGTCGAGTAAATAGAAATTGGGATTGGCGAGCCTCAGCGCCAGCATCATCAGCCGTGCCTTCTGTCCGCCCGACAGCACGCCGATCCTGCGCTCCTGCATGTCGATGCTGACGCCGGCGCCCGCCAGCAGCGAGCGGGCGCGCTGCTCGCCGACATCGAATCTGCGCGAGAGCATCGCCAGCGGCGTGTCGTCGCCGCCGATGCCCGACAATGCCTGGTCGCTATAGCCGAGCACCGTCGACGGCGTCACCTTCAGGCTTCGCGCCGCCGTTTCCGGCTCGACGATGGCGTTCCGGATCAGGCCGATCAGCCGTGACTTGCCGACGCCGTTACGGCCGAGCAGGACGATGCGGTCGCCTTGGCAGATGTGGCGCTTGCCGGTGCTGAACAGAGCCGTGCCGTCAGGTGTTCCGACCACCAAATCGTCGAGCGTGATCAGCACCTTGGCATGGCTGCCGCGATTGGCGAGCTTGATCGCGCCCGCCGATCTTTCGCGGTGTGCCGGCGCTGCCGCTTCTTCCAGACGCTCTGCCCGCTGGTTGAGCTGCTTGGTCTTGACCGTCAAAAGGTCGCTGCCGGAATTGATGCCGATATTGTTGAGCTTGGCGGCCTGCCGGCGCAGCTGCTGCGCCACTTTCATGTCGCGCTGGAATTTGCGCTCGGTCGAGGCATCGACTTCGCTCAATGCGTCCCTGGCTCGTGAATAGGGCAGCGAGAATACCGGCGACTGTTCGGGGCGCAGGAACAGCGTCCGGTTGGTCGTAGCATCGAGAAAAGCGCGGTCGTGGCTGGCAATCACCAGCGGCACCTCACGTGGCAGCGCGTTCAGCCAGGTCTCGATCTGGCTGATCTTGCCGAGATCGAGGTGATTGGTCGGCTCGTCGAGAAGCAGGACGTCCGGGTCGGTGACCCAGACGCGGGCGATCAGCGCCAGCCTTTGCCAGCCGCCGCTCAAGGCCCGCATCGGCCGCGCTCGCATCGGCTGCGGCACGTCGAGCGAGTCGAGAACCACGTCAACGCGCCATTGCTCGCTTTCGGCCTGCTCGGCCGGCAAGGCGTCGGCCACCACCTCATGAAAGCTACGTCCGGCCAAGGCTGCGGGGACGACCTGCTCGACATAACCGACGCGCAGGCCGCGCGTGCGGGTGATGTCGCCTGTGGTGGCTTCGATCTCGCCGGTCAGGCACTTCAGCAAAGTGGATTTGCCCCGACCATTGGCGGCGACGATGCCGAGCCGGTCGCCGGTGCCGATGGTGAGGTCGAGGTTGGACAAGAGCGGCGCACTCATGGTGACGCCGAGAGACTTGAGGCTGATCAGGGCCATGTCGATTTCTCTGGTCTGTCCGGAGTGAATTCCGGTTCAATGCACTTTGACGGTGCGCAGGCTGGCCATCAGGCTCAGCGTTGCAGCACCACGAAGGGCGGACCAAAAAAATCGAAGCGGGAAGAAAAACCCGGACCGTCTCTGGTCAGCCCTGCAAGCAAGCTCGCAGGGCAGGGACAGGGCCGCGCTGACGGTGGTGAGAAAATAACACGCAGCCCTCCTTTCAAGACGTTCGAGTTGTAGAAACTGGCTACACCAAGGGTAGGGCCGATGGCAAGTGGCTAGGCTCCCCCTTCTCCACTTGTGGGAGAAGGTGGCCGCGAAGCGGTCGGATGAGGGGTGCTCCAGCTTGGCACCGACGGCGATCCGTCCAGCACCCCTCAACCGTCTCGGCGCTGCGCGCCGATCCACCTTCTCCCACAAGGAGACCTTTGCATAGAAGCCGATTGGTGATTCTGTGATGATGGTCGAAGCAGGGAGATTCGGGATGGCGGATCGTGTTCTGGGT